>JAUVCP010000321.1 GCA_030590765.1 Flavobacteriaceae bacterium
AATGTTTCAAGAAACAACTCCATTGGAATAAGAACGACTTTTTAAAACCAAATACTTTTGATATATGGGATTTTAAAATAGGCGGAAAGCTTTTTGATGAAGGGATCGTGTTCAAAGAAGATCTTACTTTGGAAAATATAAAATATAAAGAAGATGCAGGGAAATTATCAAGGACAGAAAGACAATGGTTACAAATTGAAAAAGATAGAGATGGAGATGCAAACAGCTATAAAGATATTGATGGTTTGAAGGAAGAGATGAGCAAATGGATATTCCCACTCCATTTTATTGATTTTGAAACCAGTACGGTAGCGTTACCTTTTAACAAAGGAAGACATCCTTACGAACAGGTTGCTTTTCAATTCTCTCATCATATCTATCATAAAGATGGTAGGATAGAACACGCTTCGGAATATATAAATGATAAGGCAGGGTTCTTTCCTAATTTTGAATTTATAAGAGAACTAAAAAAAGTATTGGAAAATGATGAAGGTACTATTTTTAGATATGCGCCTCATGAAAATACAATTGTTAATGCAATATATTGGCAATTATCAGAGTCGGATGAAGATGATAAGAAAGAGCTTATGGATTTTATTCAAATTATATCTCATTCCACTGATAAAAGTCCAATTTTTTGGGAGGGAAAAAGAGATATGGTGGATCTGTGGGTGGTTGTAAAAAAGTATTATTATAACCCTCGTACCAAAGGGTCAAATTCAATTAAAGAGGTTTTACCTGCTATTTTAAATGACAGTAAGTTCTTAAAAGAAAAATATAAGAAAAAGATAGAGGAGCTGAATATTACCAGTAAAAATTTTGACAGGAACCATGTATGGCTAAAAGTGGAAAATAACGAAGTTACCAATCCTTATAAAATGTTACCAAAGGTCTTTGAAGGTTGGACAGAAGAAGAAATTGAAAGCTCTCTTTCTGAGATCACAGATATTGCAAATGGTGGTGCTGCACTTACTGCCTATGGTAAATTACAATATACAGATATGAGCAAAAGAGAACGTAAAGAATTGACCAATGCCCTGTTAAAATACTGTGAGTTGGATACATTGGCAATGGTAATGATCTATGAGTATTTTGTGGAGGTAACTAGTTAATATCAATGTAAAAAATAAAATAAGTGAACAAATGATAGATAAAAAAACAATAGAAGAAATAATTAAAATAGCGACTTTAAGTAGTGAAGGTTTAAGTGATAAATCAATAAATATAAAAGAATTTTACAGGGATAAAGTAAAACCTAAAATAGGTGCATTTAAGACAAAGTATGATAAAACTCCAAATCTACTTTTTAGAAGTGAGCTGGATTCAATTAAGGAACCCAACAAATTTAATCACGATGATATAGATTCTCAGGGATCCCCTTTTTTTTCCGCCAGAAAATTAAATCCCTATGTTTGGGCAACTCTTCATTCAAAAGACTATAGTGCTACAAACAGCATCCAATTGTTTATTTCTGTCACTAAAAATGAAATTAATTTTGGTCTTGGCTATGGTAATGGTATAAAAAACAATTCAAAAAAGGAATCCGAATTTGTAACTATCGTTAAAGAGAATGAAGAAATTTATGCGGAAATATTTGAAAAAATATATAATAACCAAAATATAAACCTTTATGATCATTATTCTAAAATAATAGAAGTAAATTCTAGAACTGAATTAGTAAAAAAATGGTCTAGTCAGTCTAGTGTTCTTGGAATATTCAGAACAGGTGACATACCGGACGATGCCGGAGAAATAATTCATAACGTTTTAAATGATCTTGTAAACGTTTTTAATAAAATAGTTTTAAAATCAAATAATAATGATATGACCGATGATGAATCAAACTTAGGAAATGAAGAAAATAACTTTGATAATATTGATGCACCATTAAACCAAATTCTATACGGCCCTCCAGGTACAGGAAAAACATACCATACTATAAATAAAGCACTCGAAATTATTGGAAAAGATGAAAAGGAAAATATACTTACAAAAAAAGATATTGAGGATTTAAAAAGAGAGAAACTAAAGACTATTTTCGATCATTATGTCAAGAATGGTCAAATTGTTTTTACCACGTTTCACCAAAGTATGAGCTATGAAGATTTTATTGAAGGGATAAAACCTCAAGAACCCGCAAAGGAAGGTGCCCCTATTAGCTACAAAGTTGAAGATGGAATATTTAAAAGAATTTGTACAGAAGCTAAGTATGGAAATACTAATAGCTTCGAAAATGCGTACAAAATTCTAATTGAAGAACAAATTAATGCTGATAAAATTCTTAAGCTAAAAACGCCATTAGGAAGTGCATTTGGTATTTCGGTGAACAGCAATGACAACCTTAATTTACATACAGGTGAAAAATTCAATAAACAAGGTACTTTAACAAAAGAAAATATTTTAAAACAGCTAAATGGAGAACAAAAATTTAAAGGTTGGGAAGGATATTTTAAGGGAGTTATTGATCATCTAGGAAAAAAATGTGGATTTTCAAATACTAAAAGTAGTAAAGAAAAAAATTATGTCCTTATTATTGACGAAATAAACCGTGGAAATGTTTCAGCGATATTTGGTGAATTAATTACGCTAATAGAGGATGACAAACGTATGGTAGATAAAACCAAACCAACAGAAAAGAAAGAAACATTAAAGATCAAATTACCATATAGTAAAGAACCATTTAGTGTTCCTTCAAACTTATACATTATTGGTACTATGAACACAGCAGACCGAAGTGTAGAAGCTTTAGATTCAGCTTTACGAAGAAGGTTTGACTTTGAAGAAATGCCTCCAAAACCTGAAATTATTAAAAGTGATGGTGACCTAAAAAAAGAAAAAGGCATTTTAATAATAGGTGAAAATAACTTCGAAATCGACCTAGTGAATCTTTTAACAACCATTAATGACCGAATTGAAATATTGCTCGATAGAGATCATTTAATAGGACACAGTTATTTAATGAAAGTTAAGGATGAAAAAACGTTAAAAGAGGCTTTTAGCAAGCAAATAATTCCACTTCTTAAAGAGTATTTTTACGGAGATTATGGGAAAATATCACTGGTATTAGGTGAAGAGTTTTGCAAAAGTAAAAAGAAAGAAAAACTAAAACAAGTGTTTGCTGTGTCAGATTATGAAACCGATGACCTTGAAGATAAGATCATTTACAAAATAATAGATTTAGAAGATAAAGAATTAGATAAAAATCATTTTCCAATGGCAATTAAAAAACTATTAAGAAATTCTGACAAATAAACAAAAAACAGTGGCGAATAGAAAGAACCTCATAACGATTTTTGAACATCAAACATTAAAAGTTGGTGAATTTTATAATTCAGTAGAATTTGAGGATTTTCATCTAGAGCGTTTTGAGCGTTTTTTTGGTAATAAAGGAGTGCCTTTTTTCAGTTTAATAAATAAAGGGGTAAGATTTAATGAATATGTTGGGGTGCTTCAGATAGGCGATCTTACTGTAGAGGTATTACCAAAGGCCGATAAAAATTCAGATAATGGTGAAGGAAAAGCAAATTGGAG
>JAUVCP010000160.1 GCA_030590765.1 Flavobacteriaceae bacterium
TCGTAGTTATTTCAAGCATAAAAAACAACAATGAAAAACGAAATCACACTGCAAAAAAAGCAAGTATTATTGCTTTTTTTACGATTATAGCATTTGCTTTTTCCGGACAAATATTATTTAAATTCTTTGGTATATCTGTCAATAGTTTTCGTATTGGTGGTGGTGTAATATTTTTTGCAATGGGTTGGGACATGCTGCAGGCAAGACTAGGTAATATCAAGCATACCGATGATGAAACTAAAATTGATGCCTACGTAAATGACATTTCTGTTACCCCTTTGGCAATTCCAATGATCTGTGGACCAGGAGCTATCACCAATGCTATTATTTTAATGGAAAGTTCAGATACGGTCATAAAAAAGATCATACTAATAACAGTTATATTTTTAGTATTACTACTTACATACTTTATATTAAGAGGTGCAGGTAAAATAACTGATAAATTAGGAGAAACAGGTAATAAAGTAATGATGCGTTTAATGGGGTTGATCGTAATGGTGATTGCAGTTGAATTTTTCTTTAGTGGTTTAAAACCAATAATTATGGACATGATCAATGGATAACAAAACACATATCTATTTTATGCCTGGCCTTGCTGCCAGTTCAAAAATATTTGAGCATATACGTATGCCAAAAGATCAATATGAACTTCATTTTTTAGAATGGCTTTTACCGGAAACACCAGATGAAACTTTAGAAAATTACTGTAAAAGATTATCAGAAAGTATTACCCACAAAAATCCTGTTTTGATAGGTGTTTCCTTTGGGGGAATGATCGTACAGGAATTGGGAAAAATAATTCCCACACAAAAGATCGTAGTTATTTCAAGCATAAAAAACAACAATGAAAAACCAAAACATTTTGTTTTTATGCAAAGAACCAGGTTCTATAAATTATTTCCTTCCGGAAGAATATCAAAAATGAATGGTTTACCTACCTTTGGACTCAGCAAATCCTTAAAAAGGAAATTAGATCTGTATAACAAATATCTTGGTGTAAGAGATAAAAAATATCTGGATTGGGCAGTTTATAATGTGCTGCATTGGAAAACGGATAAAGATCTCATCAATCTGGTTCACATCCACGGAAGTGATGATGAAATTTTTCCAATAAAATATATAAAAAAAAGTATTATTATTGAAGGAGGAACCCATGCCATGATTATTACAAAAGCAAAAAAAATAAGCCAGATCCTTGAAGAATTAGTTTAAAAAATGATCATAGAAAACACACCTATTAAAGACCTTATGTTAATCACACCCAATGTGTTTGGGGATGAACGAGGGTATTTTATGGAAACTTATAATAAAAAAAGATTAGAAAAAGCAATCAAATCTGCATTTGTTCAAGACAATGAATCACTGTCTCAAAAAGGGGTTTTAAGGGGTTTACATTTTCAAAAACCTCCATTTGCACAAGCAAAATTGATAAGAGTCATTTTTGGCAGTATTCTTGATGTAGCTGTAGATATAAGGAAGAACTCAGAAACTTACGGACAACATTTCAAACATATTTTAAGTTCCGGAAATAGAAAACAGCTATACATTCCTGCTGGATTTGCCCATGGTTTCTTATGTTTAGAAGACAATACGATTGTCAACTATAAATGTTCTGAATTTTATAATAAGAACAGTGAGGCTTCCCTTTTATGGAATGATGCAGAATTAAATATTGACTGGGGGATGGAAGATCCTATTTTAGCCGAAAAAGATAAATTGGCTGAAAAATTTAGTACATTTGAAAATCCCTTTTAATTTGAAAAGAATAAAGTTATGAATAGAGCTCCCCGTTTTATTATCGTTTTGAGTGTTGTACTTTTAGGTATTTTTTTAATAAATGCTGTAAAAAAAACAGATGTTTCACAAAAGGATGACTTGAATGACCCTAAAAAAAACACAAGTGAAACCTATCAGATCAAGGCATTAAAAATACCTGATAATTTAAACTTTGCTGGTGAGAGAGTTCCTGTTGAAAAAGAAGATATCAAAGAAAGAATTGATCGTGAATTATTAGTAAATACATACTGGCAATCTAACGGATTGTTATACTTTAAAAGGTCTCACAAATTCTTTCCTGTGATAGAACCTATTTTAAAAAAATACGGTATTCCGAATGATTTTAAGTATTTAGCTTTGATTGAAAGCGGATTGCAAAATGTAACTTCTCCTGCAGGTGCAAAAGGATTTTGGCAACTAATGCCTGCAACAGCAAAAGAATATGGATTAGAAGTGAACAGCAATGTGGATGAAAGATATAACATTGAAAAATCAACCGTTGCAGCTTGTAAATACCTATTGGAATCAAAAGAACAGTTTGGTAACTGGACATTAGTAGCTGCTTCATATAATGCCGGTAAAAGAGGAATCTCCAGAAGAATTGAAGCACAAAAAGTAACTGATTATTACGATTTATTATTGGTTGATGAAACTGCTCGTTATTTGCCTAGAATTGTTGCTGTAAAAGAAATATTGAACAACCCAAAGAAATATGGTTTTATCTTTGAAAAAGAAGATCTTTATAACAACGTTCGAACAAAAAAACTAAAAATTGACACTGCAATTACGGATTTAGCTTCCTTTGCAATAAATCAGGAAATTAATTATAAAATATTAAAAATCCACAATCCCTGGTTACGTGAAAATAAATTAAATAATAAGTCTAGAAGACTTTATGAGATAGAAATTCCGATATAACATTGTAATATTAATCCATGGCTTTAACCAATAATGATGTTTTTAAAAAACTACGAGTTGCACTTAAACTACGTGATGACGATATTGTAAAAATTTGTAGTCTTGTCGATTTTAAAGTTTCTAAAAGTGAATTAGGTGCAATTTTCAGAAATGAAAACCACCCTAAATATATGGAATGTGGTGATCAGTTCCTTCGAAATTTTTTAAACGGACTAGTAATTCATTTAAGAGGACCGATGCCTCCTAAATCCAAAAAATAATCAGCAAAGTGATTGTTTTGTTTTCTCAAACTCATCAATTATTTCTGCTATAATTTCCTTGGCGGAATTTATTTCATGAATCAATCCAGCAACTTGCCCAATTTCAAGTTCTCCATTTTCTAGATCGCCTTCAAACATTCCTTTTTTAGCTCTGGCTCTACCCAATAACTCTTTTAATTGTTCGATATTTGGTTTTTTTAAATATAAATCTTGAACTTGATAGTAGAATTTATTTTTTATCAACCTCACCGGAATCAATTCTTTTAAAGTCAGATCAGTACCAGCATCTTTCGTTTCTACAACAGAATTCTTAAAATTAATATGAGCAGAAGACTCTTCACTGGCAACAAATCTGCTACCAATTTGAACTCCATCAGCTCCCAGTACCATCGCTGCTAACATTCCTTTACCTGTTGCAATTCCGCCTGCAGCGATTAAAGGAATATTAATTTTTTCCTTTACCATGGGTATTAGTGTAAAGGTGGTAGTTTCTTCTCTTCCATTATGTCCACCTGCCTCAAAACCTTCAGCAACAATTGCATCTACACCTGCTTCCTGCGATTTTAAAGCAAATTTTACACTGCTCACTACATGAACAACTTTGATATTATGTTCCTGAAAATACTTGGTATATAGTTTTGGATTTCCCGCAGAAGTAAAAACTATTTTTACTCCTTCATCAATAATAATTTTAAGAATTTCATCTAGATCAGGATAAAAAAGTGGAATGTTTACACCAAATGGCTTGTCAGTTGCCTTTTTACACTTTTGAATATGCTCTCGTAAAACATCCGGATACATGGAACCTGCTCCTATCAATCCCAAACCACCCGCATTACTAACTGCAGCTGCTAATTTATAACCACTTACCCAGATCATTCCTCCCTGAATAATAGGGTATTTTATATTAAAAAGTTTAGTGATCTTATTATGTTTCATTTTTTTAAAATTATTGACATTGCCGGTCTTTGTGCAACTTAGTGGTAATTGAAATTCTATGCCATTATTTACAAAATGACTGTTACGCAAAGGAACACCAAGTAAGCACAAAACTGTCTCGCAAAGATAAATAACAGAATGTTACATCATTATAAAAAACAACCATTGAAAATTACAAATTTATTCCAGCAATTCAATTTTTTTTCAAAAGTATTTATGAAATTACCCCAGAACCTAATAATTCTTCTCCCTGATACCAGGCAACAAATTGTCCTTCTGTAATGGCTGACTGCTTATTTTCAAAGGCTACATATAATCTGTTTTTAAATTTATAAATTCTTGCTTTTTCAAGAGTTTGTCGGTATCGGATTCTTGCCATCACTTCCATTTCTTCTCCTTCTTTCAATTCCAAATCTGGACGAATCCAGTGAATTTCTTCATTGCTTACAAACAAAACATCCCTATATAATCCTGGATGATTCTTTCCTTCTCCTGTATAGATTATATTTTTAACTACATCCGTATCTATCACAAAAAGAGGTTCAACAGTACCTCCTACTGCAAGTCCTCTACGCTGTCCTTTAGTAAAATAATGTGCTCCTTGATGTTTTCCTACAACTTTTCCTTCTTCCTTTGAATAGATATTTTTTTTGCTATAAAATTCTAACTCTTCTTCTTTATCTTTAAATTCAGGTACTTCTCTATCGTATATTGGAGAATTTTTTGCAATATCAACTATAACTCCCTCTTTCGGTTTTAATTTTTGCTGTAAAAATTCGGGTAAACGAACCTTACCAATAAAACATAAACCCTGAGAATCTTTTTTTTCTGCGGTAACCAGATCAAGATCTGTTGCAATTTTTCGCACTTCAGGTTTGGTCAGTTCTCCAATAGGGAAAAGAGATTTTGCCAGTTGATCTTGTGATAATTGACATAAAAAATAAGACTGATCTTTATTATTGTCTTTTCCAGCTAGAAGCTGATAGACTTTCTTTTCATCTTTATCAAATTCCGATTTACGGCAATAATGACCTGTAGCTACATAATCTGCTCCAAGATTTATTGCTATTTTCATAAAAACATCAAATTTGATCTCACGGTTACATAAAACATCCGGATTTGGGGTTCTGCCCAATTCGTATTCACGAAACATATAATCAACAATACGTTCTTTATATTGCTCACTTAGATCAACCACCTGAAAAGGAATCCCAAGTTTATCTGCCACAAGCATAGCATCATTGCTATCTTCTAACCATGGACATTCATTAGAAATAGTTACGGAATCATCATGCCAATTTTTCATAAAAAGGCCAATAACCTCATATCCCTGCTCTTTTAACAAATATGCTGCAACACTTGAATCAACACCACCAGAAAGTCCAACAATTACACGTTTCATAACTTTTTTTTGAAGTGCAAAGATATGAAAAACAAGATCTAGAATTAAGATAAAAGTCTTAAGAGTTAACTAAAAAACATATCAGTAATTTGAACTACTGATAACTAAAACCATTAATTATTCCTTTTCCCTCTTAGGTTTAATCGCTGGCTGTTCGGTACTAACCAATTCACCATCTACATAATTTTCCCAGGTACCAACTCTTAAATCATCTTTATACGGACCTTTCTTTATCAAATCACCAGTTTTCCTGCTATAATAGCTCGCCATACCATTTAGCATACCATTGGCATAATTAAAATCCTGATATAAAAATCCTTTGATAGAATACTTTTTATAGTTACCATGTTGTAAACCATTTTTATAACTGGTGATTTCTGTTGGTTCTCCTATAGCATAAAAAGTTTTGTACGGTCCATCTAATTTTCCGTCTTTATAATTCTCTTCACTCATAACCTTTTTACCATCCGCATGATAAAACAACCATATACCTTCTCTTTTCTTACCTCGCATCATTCCTTCACTTTCTATCA
>JAUVCP010000360.1 GCA_030590765.1 Flavobacteriaceae bacterium
TTTTAAGGAGGGGTACCTGAAAGGCGGGGTGGTTAAAAGTAGTTTTTTCGAACTTTATAGAAATATTAATAAAGACAATATTTAACCACCTCCCTCTCCTTAAAAGGAGGAGAGTTTTGGGTTGTATGTTAGTCAAAATACTTGTTATATTTTTGATGTTCAGGATTATAATTCTCATCCTTTTAAAGGAAGGTGCCTAAAGTCAGGGAAGTAAAAATTTCCTATTTTTTATCACTATCTTTTTCCAATAAAGCCATATAAAAACCATCGAAGCCACTTTTTAGCGGAGATATTTTTTGGTCTTTGATCAATTTGAATTCAGGGTGATTTGCCAAAAATAATTCTACTTGCTTTTCATTTTCAGAGGGTAAAATAGAGCAGGTGGCATAAACCAGTTTGCCTCCTTTTTTTACCATACCTGAATAGTTGTCTAAAATTTCGGCCTGTGTTTCTTTGATTCTGTCAATGAATTCGGGTTGCATTTTCCATTTGCTATCAGGATTTCTTTTTAAAACGCCTAATCCACTACATGGCGCATCGATCAAAACCCTGTCTGCAGAGTTTTTTAGTTTTTTAATGGTTTTTGAACTTGCAATAGGGCGAGTGTCAATATTATGAGCTCCATCTCTTTTTGCTCTTTTTTTGAGTTCCTTTAATTTATGGTCGTAAATATCCAATGCAATGATCTGTCCCTTATTTTCCATTAAGGATGCCAGATGTAATGTTTTTCCACCAGCTCCTGCACAGGTATCAATAACTCTTTGTCCGGGTTTTACATCTAAAAAAGGAGCAACCAATTGAGAAGAGGCATCTTGCACTTCAAACAATCCTTTTTTAAAGATATCAGTCATAAAAACATTTTTACGTTCTGTCAAAACCAATGCATCCGGTTGATCTGGTAGAGATTCAGTTTCAATACCCTCTTCCAATAATAGTTTTTGAAGCTGTAGTCTATTTGTTTTTAATGTATTTACACGTAAAATAACTCTTGCCTGTTGGTTAAGTGCATGTAATTCCTTTTCCCATTTTGCTTCTCCCAATTCTTTTACGCAAATTTCATCCATCCAGTCGGGAACAGATTCTCTTATCTTTCTGTCTTTTTGAATTTCATCAAATTTTCCTTTAATCCTTCTTACCGGAGTACCATCAAACTGATGCCAGTCATCGGGTAATTTATAACCTTTTAATATTGCCCATGCAGAAAAGTTCTTCCAGATATTTTCACGGGTATAATGCCCTTTTGTTCCGGCGATTTCATTATACAAACGCTTATAACGAACCATTTCATACAAGGTTTCTGCAATGAATTTACGATCTCTGGCACCCCAGCGTTTGTCAATTTTCAAGGTTTTTTGAACAACTTTATCTGCATATTCATTTTCGTTAAAAATTTTATCCAATGCATTGATTACTGCATAAACTAGAGTTCTGTGTAAACGCATTTCCTGTTTTCTTGGTTCTTTTTTCAAGGCGAATTGGATTTAAATTAAAGTTTTGCAAAGATAGGTTAAATTAAAATTTAACATTTAAAATTGTTTTATTTTTTGAATCGGAAATATATAAATTGTTTTACAATTAAAAAGCCATCCGAGAAGAAGGCTTTTTAATTTATAGATTTCATTAATTATTTATGATACTTAATTTTACCTGTAAGAGTTGCTTTTGCTTTGTTTATATCTATGATATACTCTCCATAATACTCAAATGAACCTTGAGCATTTGCAAATCTACCACTTCCTCCATCTTTAAAATGACCTGTAAATTTAAGAATTACAAGGTTATTTGTTTTATGAAAACCTGTAGCATTATTATAATCTGCCAATAATAGATCTCCATTAGCTGCTGTAAATATAATTTCGCCGATTCCTGTGCCAATATAAGGTGGTGGATCACTTGGTGGCCACCATTTTTGTTCCATAAACATTTCTGTCTTACCCAGATGTGTAACATTACCATTACCAATCACATTCTGTTTTTTTGGAAGCGGTGGTGGCAAAATTACTGAAGCTAGATCAATTGAAACTTCAAATGTAGCTTTGAAAGGAACAAAATGCTTTGTTTTAGCATTTTTTAGCGAAATATCATCACCTGTGTCTAACGACTTAGGCATGATTTCCTCTTTGGTGCAGCCTGTGAAAAAAAGAAACACTAGGCTTAGAATGTAAACATACTTCATTTTGCTCATAATTTCTATATTTTGGGGTTTATGAGGTTGAAGGTATGGTAAGCAATTTAATTTGTCAATGATGTCGATCTGTAGATTTGATGATTCTCATCAGTTTTAAGAGATTATTCTTTCCATGTAGCATATCAAAACTTCTCAAATACACCCAATCCAAAAAGTGCAAAGTCATATTTTACCGGATCTTTTGGGTCTAGTTTTCTGAGATTAGTATCTAATTCCAACAATGCCTTGGCGTCATTTTGTTTGCGATTAATCAGGTCTAATTTTCGGGAAACATTACCTGAATGTACGTCAAGCGGACAAGATAATTGAGATGGTGACAAGCTTTTCCATATACCGAAATCCACTCCCGTTTTATCATTTCTGATCATCCATCTAAGGTACATATTGATTCGCTTTGCAGCAGAATTTTTTAATGGATCTGAAACATGTTTTTGTGTTCTGGTTGGATGTTCTATTTCAAAAAAGACCTTTTTAAACTCATGAATTGCAGGTTGTAATGTCTCTTTTTGAGCATTTTTTGCAAAAATAGATTCCATTCCACCATGATTTTTATAGATATTTTGAAGTGAAAGGATAAAGAACTTAAAATCAGTAGCATTAAATGTTCTATGGATAGAACCCTGAATTTTGACCAGATCATTTGGTTGATGGTTCATAACAAAATCATAAGGAGAATTCCCCATGAAATTCATTATTTTGTTTGCATTGTCAATGATCATTTTTCTCTTACCCCACGCAATAGTTGCAGTTAATAACCCTGCTATTTCTATATCTTCTTTTGTGGAAAACTGATGTGGACTTTGAATAGGATCACTATCCACAAATTTTGGGTTGTTGTATTCGTTAACTTTTAGG
>JAUVCP010000345.1 GCA_030590765.1 Flavobacteriaceae bacterium
CACATAAACGCGGAATGGAATTGCATGCCTGGTTTAATCCATACAGAATAAAGCAAAAACTAACAGATTCATTAGCTTCCAGTCATATATTAAATGAACACCCGGATTGGGCTTGGGAATATGGTAGCAGAGTTTATTTTGAGCCCGGAAACCCAAGTGTTTGGCAATTTGTAACTGAGGTAGTAACTGATGTGGTAAAACGTTATGATATTGATGCCGTACATTTTGATGATTATTTTTATCCGTATAAAATAAAAGATGAAGATTTTGCAGATGAAGTTGCCTTTAAAACTTATGGAGATGATTTTTATCCAAATAATCTGGATGACTGGCGAAGGAATAATGTCAATGTAATTATCGAAGAGCTGTATACCACCATTAAAACGATAAAACCATGGGTGCAATTTGGTATTAGCCCCTTTGGTGTTTGGAGAAATAAAAGTGATGATCCACGGGGATCAGATACAAATGCCGGGCAAACCAATTATGATGATCTTTATGCTGATATTTTACTTTGGATAGATAAAGGCTGGCTTGATTATATTTTACCTCAGGCATATTGGCATATTGGTCATAAAAAAGCAGATTATACGACTATTGTTGAGTGGTGGGCAGAAAATAATCAAAATGTAAATTTATATATTGGGCAGGGAGCATATCGATTGGATAGAAAAAAGGAGCATAGAGCCTGGAAAAAAAAGAGGCCTATCGAGATTGAAAAACAACTAGATTTAAACAAAACCATATCTCAAATTAATGGGAGTGCTTTTTTTAGCGGAAAAACCTTTGTAAAGAATCCTTTAGGAATTAATCAAGTATTAAAAAATAGGTATTATCAAAATCCGGTTTTGCCTCCCTCAATTAATCATAAAAAGGTTTTTATTCCAGAACCAGTTTATGGAATTCAATTGAAAAAACAAAAGAATAAAAAGTATCGATTATCCTGGGAATCTATGCCAGAGAATAAAGAAAAAGAAGCGGTAAAATTCATGGTTTATAAATTTGATAAAAATGATCGAGTTAATATGGATGATGTTTCAAAACTTATAACCATTACAGGTGATTACTATGTAGATATCAGTAAAAAAGAATATAAACAATCACATATTTTTGTGATCAAGTCTGTTAGCAGAAATAATAACGTATCAAATCCGGTAAGGTTTGTGAAGTAAAAGAATAGATTTTTTTACTCTATTTCAATATTATATTTATGTAAAAGTCCATCGATTCCTGATTGTGAAAACTTAGCTTTTTGAATATTGTTATTCTCAGGATCCAAAGCATAATTATATGCAGTTCTAAAATCTGCTTTTTCAAGGTTTGTTCTTTCAAATATAGCTTTACTCAGATCACAATCATTGAAATAGAATCCTTTTAAATGAGATTCTGAAAAGTCAACTTCGTGTAAAGAACAAGAAGTCATTCTTACATTTTTTAGATCTAATTGGTAAAAAGAAGATAGATTTAAAATGCTGTTGATAAATTCAATTTCAAAAAAATATTTATTACAGTTTTCAAATCTCAATCCTAATATTTTACAATTATTAAAAGTCACTTCTTTGAATTGTGTATTGTAAATTTTAGAAAGGCTTAAATTACAATGAGTAAATTCACATTCAACGAAACTAATATTTGATAGATCAACTTCCGAAAAATTGCAATTTGTAAATGTACAATCTTCATAATCAGCTATTTCTAAATGGGTTTTAGAAAAATCAATTCCTTTAAAATTTTGACTATCAATAAACGCTCTGTTCATTATTTATCTGGTAAAAACCAATTGATTATTACTGGATAAATTACTGTCAAAAGCATAATTATCATAATCAAACCCTTTAAGATCTTCTACATTTTCAATGTTGTTATCAATTATATAGCGCACCATCAATCCTCTGGCTTTTTTTGCATAAAAACTAATCATTTTTAGATTTCCATTTTTATAATCCTTAAAAATAGGAGTGATAACTGGCACTTTAAGTAGTTTGGGTTTTACTGCCTTGAAATATTCATTACTTGCAAGATTCACAAATATCTCATTTTCTTTTAATTCATTATTTAATGTTTGGGTAATGCTTTCTCCCCAAAACTGATAAAGATTATCATTTCGACTGATCTTTAACTTGGTTCCCATTTCCAAACGGTAGGCTTGCATTAGATCAAGTGGTTTTAATATGCCATATTGCCCTGAAAGAATTCGTAATTTGTTTTGCAACTGATTTAATTTATCTATTGGAATGGAATAAGCATCTAATCCTTCATATACAGTTCCTTTAAAAGCATAAACTGCCTGGCGTGAATTTTCAGGGGTAAAAGGTAAAACCCAATCCTGATTTCTCTGCCAGTTCAATTCTCCAAGTTTTTCAGAAATAGACATCAATTTGGATAGTTGTTTCGGACTTTTCTTTTTTAAAACTGTATTAATTTTCTCCGCCTGACTCAAAAATTGAGCATTTGTATAATTTTTTATTGGTAAATTGCTTGTAAAATCGAGTGATTTTGCCGGTGAAATGACTATTTTCATCTAATAAAAGTGGATTTGTTTATAGGTTGAGCTGTTTAATCAAAAACTTATTTGTAAAAGTACAACTCTTAAAAAGATTGACAAATCACTTTTGTTAATTTGTTAGTATCCATTAACTTCGCAACTATTCAAAAAAGAGTTTCATTATTAAGGATTAAATGAAAAAAATCAGACAGATTATAATACACATTTTTAAGTATTTTTTTATAAGTCTATTTATTGGATTTATCACAATTCTTCTTGTACCTTATTTGTATAATTCTTGTAAAAAAAATCCTAAAATTAAAAAATACGATGTGATTATTGTGCTTGGAAGTCCAGCCAAAGATAACTGTGAACCCGGATCAATAATGAAAGATCGTGTTGCTAAAGGAGTTGAATTATTTAAACTGGGGATAGGAAATAAGATATTGTTTACAGGTAGTTCGGTTAGGAATAATTGTACTGAAGCTGAAGTAATGGAAACTTATGCAATTTCAAAGGGAGTCTCTAAAAATCATATTTTAACAGAGATCAGAGCTAAAAATACTTTTCAAAATGCTTATTTCTCTGTTAAACAAATGAAGAAACTTAAACTTACATCTGCTGCAATTGTAACATCTGAACCTCATATTAAAAGAGCATGTGCTGTTTTTGAAAAGTTTGATATTAATTATTCTATGTTCCCTGCAAATAATCCAGTTAATATATCACAGTTGCAACTATTGTTTTGGA
>JAUVCP010000318.1 GCA_030590765.1 Flavobacteriaceae bacterium
GAAGAAATTGAGCAAGTAAATTGGAATAGTGAATGGGAAAAGAATTTTGAACCTATTCAGGTGGATGGTTTAGTGAGTATAAGGGCTCCTTTTCATGAGAATCCAAACCTTAAATATGATATCATAATTGAGCCTAAAATGAGTTTTGGTACAGGGCATCATGAAACAACACATTTGATGATACAACATTTAATGGATCTGGATCTCACAGGTAAATCTGTTTTAGATATGGGTTGTGGTACAGGAATTTTAGCCATTTTTGCTGAAATGAAAGGCGCTTCAAAATTAGATGCAATCGATATCGATACCTGGTGCTATGAAAATTCACTGGAAAATATTGTTAGAAATAATTGCCATCATATTCAAGTCTTTGAGGGAGATGCTTCTTTGCTAAAAGATAAAAAATATGATGTGATCATTGCAAATATCAATCGTAATATCTTATTGCACGATATAAGTGCTTATGCAAAAAGCATGAATGATAGTGGAACACTTTTACTAAGTGGATTTTATACTGAAGATATCCCTGTGATTTTGAAGGAAGCAAAAATACACAATTTGAAATTAGAAAAGCAACTGGAAAGAAATAATTGGGTTGGTTTGAAATTGAAAAAGTAAGTGTAAAATTATGCTTTGGCATTTTTTTTATAATTTTGTAAAAAATTAGAATGATGATGATTGAAATATTTATGACAAAAGAAAAGGTTCAAGAGGATGTTGATATACTCGAACAGGTAGTAAGCCAACATGAAATAGTTTTGTTTAATGATGAAGTGAATACATTTGATTTTGTGATTGATTCTTTAATTTCTGTTTGTGAACACACATTGGAGCAGGCAGAACAATGCACTTATCTGGTTCATTACAAAGGAAAATGTGCTGTTAAAACAGGTGAATATGATGAGTTGAAACTAAAATGCACAGAGCTTTTGAATCGAGGATTAAGTGCTGAAATAGTCTAAATAATAAGTTTATTTATAAAGCTATGAAAAAAATAATTTACCAACCAATTGGTTTGGTTCAATCACCGTTTAAGGAACCAAAAGGTACGCCAATTCAGGCTTCCGGAGCAAAAGGTATACAAGGAAAAATAGAAGTATTTCAGGAATTTACGGAAGGATTAAAAGATTTGGAAGGTTTTTCACATATTATTCTGATCTATCATCTTCATTTGATCAGAGAGTCTACCTTAGAAGTGAAACCTTTTTTGGATAAAAACACCCATGGAATATTTGCAACAAGAGCACCAGGACGACCAAATTCAATTGGTATTTCGGTAGTAAGATTGGTAAGTATTGATAAAAATATTTTAACGGTAAAAGACTTTGATATTATTGATGGAACACCACTTCTTGACATCAAACCATATATTTCAGAATTTGATTATCGTCACGTAACAAAAAATGGCTGGTACAAAGAAAATGTCCATAACCTTTCTGAATCAAAAGATGACGGGCGGTTTGTATAAACCTGATTTAATCTTAGGCCAAATTTAGCTTCTAAAAATATTAATCGGTTTCGTTAAAAGAAAATAGAGTTTGGAAATATTTTTTATCTTCAATTTTCGTTCGAATAATTACGTACTGCTGACTTTAGTCAGATTTTAAAACCTATGGACTTCCCAGTCTATAGTGGTTTAGTTTTTAAATGGTTAATTTCAATTGATTCTGATAACCGCTTTGAGGTAATAGGTTGGATGATGGTTTGATGCTTTTTCTTTTTGATAAAAGGATATATTTCAAATTTACTTCCTATAACTTCATCTGAGTTAATCCTTTTATTTGTGCCTACCAGTGGCAGTTCTCCAGAATTGAAAAGACCTTGTTCTTTTTGCGCATTTTCTATGATCTTTTTTTGAATGGTGCCGTTGAAAAGTTGTTTTAGAAAGCCTCCACTTTTTTCAATATCCTTAAAAATAGCAAGTGCTTTTACGGTAATTTCGTAAGTAAGCTCTTCTATGTAATAGGAACCTTTGGTATAATTACCTGATTTTATATATGCTTCCTCTTTTAAAATGATCAATTGATTGCGAGCAATTCTCTCGCCAAATTCATTTTTTTTACGAAATATAGAATCATAAGCATTATTACTAATAACATCAGCTCCTCCTATAATACCACTCATACATTCTGTTGTGGTTCGTAGCATGTTTACATGGAAATCGGAAAGAGTTTTATTGCGCAGAGTAGGTTGAGCAAAAATATGAACTTCAATAATCAGATCGTATTTTTTTAAAAGCAGATTCCATAAATAGCGAAATGCTCTGAATTTTGCGATTTCAAAAAAATAGTTGCTCCCTATAGAAAAATTAAAATTAATTTTTCTTACAGAATTGATCTCATTTTTATGAAGGAAATACAAGTATTCATTTGCATGTGATAAAGCATAAGCAATTTGTTGCACAACGTTTGCTCCGGCATTTTGATATAGTGAAGCATCAACTCCCAAAACATAAGTATGATTGGTTTGTAGTTTTAACAG
The DNA here is from genome assembly GCA_030590765.1 of Flavobacteriaceae bacterium. Lineage (GTDB taxonomy): Bacteria > Bacteroidota > Bacteroidia > Flavobacteriales > Flavobacteriaceae > Lutimonas. The sequence continues at coordinate 2,482 of JAUVCP010000318.1, forward strand.
TGATTTTAAAATTTCATGATCCTTTTGATTATTGTAAAACCAGTTTCCTGTTTTCGTTAAATTACCAATAAGATCTATATTAAAGTACATCAATTGATTTTCATTTTCCTGTTTTAACTCTTTAAAGAAATTGAGGTCTAAAAACAAAAAATGAAAGTAAATACTAACTTGGTTTAAGTTTTTTAGTACAGTTTTAAAATCAAATGGTTTTGATGCAATAAATTGAATGCAATCTGCCCCTCGTTTTATTGCGTCTTTTGCCAAATAATTTGCTATTTTCTCATCGTTGATATAGAGTGTTTGGCAAATCTGAAACGCATCTGAAGTATCAGGGACATCAACTTTTTTAAATGAGTCGGAATGATAAAACGGTTTGATGGCAATTCCTTCTAAAGTATGAGTAAGAAGCGTTTTGTTATAATCAGATCCATTTAGATCTAACTGAATTTTTTGCTTCCACTGTTTTGAACTTACTGGCGGAAAATCTTCAAATAAATTATCTAGGTCATGCATAAGTATGAACCAAAAGTACTACATTTCATTCAATTCCTTACAAAGGAATATTGCCATGTTTTCTATCAGGTCGGTCAATTTGTTTGCCTTCTAACATGGCAAAAGCTTTGATTAATTTTCTTCTAGTATTTTTTGGTAAAATAATTTCATCTATAAATCCTCTCCTGGCGGCTCTATATGGATGAGCAAATTTATCAGCATATTCAGCTTCTTTATCTTTTAATTTTTGTTTTGGATCTACAGAATCAGATATTTCTTTTTTAAAGATGATCTCGGCAGCTCCTTTGGCCCCCATTACTGCAATTTCTGCACTTGGCCATGCAAAATTCATGTCGGCTCCAATGTGTTTTGAATTCATTACATCATAAGCACCGCCATAAGCTTTTCTTATGATAACCGTAATTCTAGGTACAGTTGCTTCGCTAAAAGCATATAATAATTTTGCACCATGAACGATAATTCCTTGCCATTCTTGATCTGTTCCGGGTAAAAATCCAGGCACATCTTCCAATACTAATAGAGGAATATTAAAAGAATCGCAAAAACGAACAAA
>JAUVCP010000126.1 GCA_030590765.1 Flavobacteriaceae bacterium
TTTTTAGGGTCCTCAACTGGAAATATGCTGGTGGATGATGAAGAGGTTCTGGAAAAAATATTTTCATCAACAAAGATGCTGATCGCTGTTCACTGTGAGGACGAGGCGACCATAAATAATAATTTAGACAAGCAAAAAAGCATATATGGGGATAATATTCCCATAGAATTGCATCCTGTGATAAGAAGTGAAGAAGCTTGTTATTTATCCTCTTCTAAAGCAGTTGCACTTGCACAAAAAACCGGAGCACGGTTGCATGTTTTTCATCTTTCAACAGCTAAAGAAACAGAACTTTTTAGCAATGAAATTCCATTGGAAGAAAAAATGATCACTGCTGAAATATGTGTACACCATTTATGGTTCAATGACAAAGATTATGCTAAAAAAGGAACATTTATCAAATGGAACCCTGCAATAAAAACAGAAAAAGACAGGCTTGGTTTATGGGATGCATTATTAGATGACAGGTTGGATGTGATTGCTACAGATCATGCTCCGCATACTTTGGAAGAGAAAAAACAGGTTTATACCAAAGCACCGAGTGGAGGGCCTTTGGTTCAGCATGCCCTTTTAGCCATGATGGAAATGGTTAGAAATGAAAAGATTACTATAGAAAAGATGGTAGAAAAGATGTGTCATAATCCTGCTATTTTATTTAAAATTGAAAAACGAGGTTTTATCAAAAAAGGTTATTTTGCAGATCTGGTTTTAATTGATGCAAATAAAGATCAAGTAGTTGAAAAGGAGAATATTTTATATAAATGTGGTTGGTCACCATTTGAAGGAACACAATTTCATACCACTGTTTCACAAACTATTGTGAATGGAAATTTGATTTATGATATGGGGGAATTTAATGATGAAATTAAAGGTAAACGATTGATATTTAATAGATAATGAATAAAATATTTTATATAGTTATTTTTTTTGTATTTCTTTCCTGTGAAAGCAGAACCAATTATAAAAAGCCTAAAGACCTGATACCAAAAGATCAAATGATCGATTTATTGACAGATATGCATAACATTAATGGTATTACCGGAATTAAGAATAAAGATGGTTTAAAAGCAAATAATTATATATCAGTGCTATATGAAAAATACCAAATAGATAGTACCCGTTTTGCATCTAGTAATTTATACTATACCTCCAAAATATCCGAATATGAAAAAATGTTTAAGGAGGTTAAAAAAAGAATAGATGGGCAAAGAATTTTATTTGAGGATGATTCTTTAACACTGATGGATTCCAAAGGGAAAGAATTAAAACGGCCTGATATGAAAAAAAGAAATAAAGATGCTATTTTGAAATAAGATCTTTTGAAACTCTTTGAATAGTTCTAGTAATTTTTATAAAAGTTATATCCAATACAGATTTGATCTTAAGCGAGGAATAGATTTTTTTTGACTGAGATGATCTTGAAGAGTATTTTGTTATTACTGGTGAAGATCTAAAAATAGTACTTTTTACTTTTTCAAACCTCCATATTATTTCACTCCATGTTTTTGAAACTCGCAATGCCGGACGCTTTACCTTTAGCGCATCTGCAATTTGAAAGAAAAGTTCTTTATAAGTAATATTCTCTGACACGAGTACAAAACGTTCGTTCTTTACTTCGCTAAGCATTAATTTTTGCATGATCTGAACCACATCGATCACATCCACAAAGCCGGTAATTCCTTCTGTATAAAAAGGAAATCCATTTTTTACTTTTGAAAATAAAGAACTGCTACCTTTATTCCAAAAACCAGATCCAAGTATTACTCCGGGGTTTACAATTACCATATCCACATTTTCCTGTGATGCTCTCCAAACCTCTTTTTCTGCACCATATTTTGTTATGGCATAACCACTTTTATCTTTGGTATTGTCCCAATTTTCTGATTCATCGATAACATCTTTTTTGATGTCCTTTTCTAAAGTTGCAATAGAACTTACAAAACAGAGTTTATGAATGGAGTTTAAAATACATTGGTTTACAATATTGGTAGTACCATCAATACTTATTTTCCTCATTTTTTTATAATCCTTTGGGTCAAAGGAAATAAATGCAGCACAGTGATACACATGAGTTATATCTTTAAAAGCAATTTCAAGATCAGGTATGTCATTCAAATCTGCTTCAACCCAAAAAATTTTGTTATAAAGTGTGTCCACATCAGAAGAATAATATGAAAACACTTCTTTTACAGCAAGTAAATCACTTGTATTTTGATGTATGGCCTTTACGGAATCATTTTTAAGCAATAAATGATATAATAAATGCGAACCAACCAATCCTGTACCTCCCGTAACTAAAATCATTTAGCGAAAATAAAAAATAGAATTGGATACCTGAATTTTTTATAAGTAAATTTTATGTCTAATCCTTCATATCTAATCGTTTCTTTAAATTCGGTGAATTAAATCTTAAGTCGAAATCAGGTTCTGAAAACAGGAATGATTATATTTGCCAAAATTTTTTAAGATGACAAAGAACTTTGTTAAAGAATTGCGCTGGCGCGGACTTTTACACAACATCATGCCGGGAACGGAAGAGCAATTACAAAAGGAACAAACAACTGCATATATTGGTTTTGATCCAACTGCTGATAGTTTACATATTGGTAGTTTAGTTCAAATTATTTTATTGATGCACTTTCAAAAAGCAGGGCACAAACCAATTGCTTTGGTTGGTGGTGCAACAGGAATGATAGGTGATCCTTCAGGAAAATCAAATGAAAGAAATTTGTTGGATGAAGAAACCTTAAATAAAAATATTGCCGGAGTTAAAAAAACTTTAGAAAGATTTATTGATTTTTCAGGTGAGATCGATAATGCTGCCGAAATGGTAAATAATTACGATTGGATGAAAAACCTATCGTTCTTAGAATTTGCCCGCGATATTGGCAAGCATATTACTGTAAATTATATGATGGCAAAAGATTCAGTAAAAAACCGGATCAATGCAGAATCAAAAGAAGGTATGAGTTTTACTGAATTTACCTACCAATTGGTTCAAGGTTACGATTTTTTACATTTATATACTCATAAAAATTGCAAACTTCAGATTGGTGGTAGTGATCAATGGGGTAATATTACGACCGGAACAGAGCTTATCAGACGAAAAGTACAAGGGAAAGCATATGCTTTAACCAGTCCTTTGGTTACAAAGGCTGATGGAACCAAATTTGGTAAAACCGAAGGAGGTAATATCTGGCTGGATACCAAAAGAACCTCTCCCTATAAATTTTACCAGTACTGGTTGAATTCAAGTGATGTAGATGCTGAAAATTATATCAAAATATTTACATTTTTAGATCAGGAAACTGTTGAAAAATTAATTGAGGAACATAAACAAGCACCACATTTACGACTTTTGCAAAAAAGAGTAGGTGAGGAGGTTACTGTGATGACACATGGTAAGGAAGCTTATGATAATGCAGTAAAAGCATCTAGTATTTTGATTGGAAGATCTACAGCAAGTGATTTGAAAGTATTGGATGAGCAAACTTTTTTAGATATTTTTGAAGGTGTTCCTCAAGGGGAAATAAGCAAAGAAGATATGGATAATGGAATGGATATTGTAGAAGCTTTAAACGAAAAAACAGGTTTTTTAAAATCGAATGGAGAAGCCAGAAGAGCATTAAAAGAAAACTCTATTTCTGTAAATAAAGAGAAGGTAAAAGATGGTTTTACAATTTCAAATAAAGATCTGATTGCCGATAAATTTATTCTTTTACAAAGAGGAAAACGAAATTATTTTTTACTAAAAGTGATTTAGTTTTAAATCGATAAATAAATACTGTCTGAAAAGTGAATCTAGATTCGCTTTTCAGACAGTATCCTTTTTTATATCAACGAAACATCAGTTTTAATTTCCAATAGGGCAGGACCAAAATGTGCAAATAATTGTTTCATAGCACTTTCTAGTTGTTGTTTATTAGTAACTTCAATTCCTAAGGCCCCACAGCTTTCTGCATAGGCAGCAAAATTAGGGTTTATCAAATCGGTAGCCCAAACATCAAATTCTCCTGCACGTTGTTCTTTAGATATTTTTCCGAGTTCATTATTATTCAATACAATCACCTTTACAGGAATTTGATACTTTACTAAAGTTGTAATTTCAGCAAGATACTGGCACAAACCACCATCACCTGTTACTGCAATAATAGGTCGAGCTTTAGCTACTGCCGCCCAAGCACCTATAGATGCTGGTAAGGCAAAACCAATTGACCCTAAATAACCCGACATTAGGAAAGTATTGTTTTCTTTTGATTCATAATACCTTCCAAAAGAATAAGCATTATTACCTACATCTACACACATGATGGCGTTTTTAGGAGCTGTTTTATTTAAGGTATCAAAAACAGCAATTGAGCTTATGCCTTTGTCATGATCTTCTAAAAGGCGTTTTTCTTTTTCAGTTCGCCAAATTTTCCATCGTTCTGAAATTTCATATTTTTGATTTACTTTGTTAATTATCAATGAAATATAATCTTTAAATAAATCCATAGTTACAGAAATTTCTCCCCAAACAGCTGCATCAACCTTATGAAATTTACTTAAAGCTAATGGATCAAAATCTATTTGAATGGTTGGTTTTTTAGGTGTAATTCCGGTATGATTAGAAAAAGAAGCACCAATAACTATAAGAAGATCCGATTCATTCATAAACCATGAAGCAACGGGTGTTCCACTTCTTCCTAAGACACCACAACCAAGAGGATGACTATCAGATATTTGCCCTTTAGCTTTAAATGTTGTCATTACCGGGCAATTGATTTTTTCCGCGAAAGCGACGATCTCCTTCATATGGAAATTTGCACCATGTCCAACAATAATTATGGGTCTTTCAGATTTATTTAGCATTTTCAATGCTTTTTCAAAGGATGCTTTTGGTGGCGAAATGGTCATTGGAGATAACCGTCCTTCAGAGGTTTGGGCTTTAATATCTTTCGCAACATTGATAGTTTGAATATCATCAGGAAAAGTTAAATGAGAAACATCTCTCTTTAAAATTGCATTTTTTATTGCCAAAGTCATTAGCTCTGCATGTTTACTTTTTTCTTCTACTCTGTGATTAAACTCGGCTACGGTACTAAAAGCTCTTACCAGATCAACTTCCTGAAAGTTCCCTGTACCCACCACTTGCGTAGCTACCTGACCGGTTAATGCCAATATGGGCGATCTATCTACTTTTGCATCCCAAAGTCCGGTAAACATATTGGTTGCACCCGGACCAGCAATAGCAAAACAAGCTGCCGGTTTACCTGTAAGTTTACCATAGGCAGAAGCTGCAAAAGCAGCTGCTCCTTCGTGACGGATGCCAATAAATTTTAGATTTCCTTTTACTTCTTGTCTTCTAATTGCATCTGCCAAACCTAAATTGGAATGACCTACCATACCAAAAACACTGGTTACACCCCAGTTAATCATTGTCTCAACCATAATATCAGTAATGGTAGTTTGATGTGGTGGATTTTCTTCAACACCAACAAAAATGGTATTGCCTTCAATTTTTAGATCAAAGGTTTTTAAACCATCATCATAATCATCTGAATTCCCACCATGAGGACAAAAATCCCAACCATGCCAGGGACAACGTAACATTCCGTTTTCAATGCTTCCTTCTCCTAAAGGGCCTTTTTGATGAGGACATCTATTGTCTAAGGCACTGTATTTTCCTTTATGATGTGTTAAACAAATACCTGTACGACCAGCAGTTACTGTCATTACCCGCCCTTCTGGCAAATCATTTTTATCAGCGAGAACTTTGTACCAAATAATTTTTTTACTCATTTTTTATTGGTTTGATTGATTGCACTCGCTGCATGATTCAAAAATAAAAGCAGCGAAACATAATTTGTTATACGATTTTAGTTGCTATTTATAAATGACCTTACAAGTAGTGAATAATCCTTCGGGAACAAGGTTTTGAGTTTATACAGGTACTTAATCATATTATTTTTTCAAATAAACATCCATCTGAGGAAACGGGATGGTAATATTATTTTTAGCTAAATTTTTATAAATAGTTTTCCTTATATCGCTTTTCGTTTTCTCAATAGTAAATACATTATTACTATAAAAAAGTACTTCAAAATCAATTGATGAATTACCGAAGTTGACAAATCTTGGTTCAATAGAATCTTTATCAATGATATCTTTGTTTTCAAAAACACTATCTTTTAATATTTTGTAGATGACATCTACATCACTTCCATAGGCTACACCAACCTCAACCTTAAAACGCGTTTTTTTGATCTGATGGCTCCAATTGATTACTTTATTGGTAGTGATCAAATGATTAGGGATGATCATAACAATATCATTTCTAGAAAGTCCTTTAGAAGTCCGTAAACCAATTTCTTCAATTTTTATCACCTCACCATCAATTTCCAAAACATCTCCCACTTTTGTGGAACCTTCTATCAATAAAATAATGCCCGAAATAAAATCATTGAACGTTTGTTGCAACCCCATTCCAATACCTACTAAAAGAGCAGCAGATCCTGCTAAAAGCACGGTTAAATGAATATTAAAGGCATTGAGCATTAAAGCAAAAGAGATAACCCAAATAATATATTTTACAATCTGAAAAAGCCCTGAAATATTTTTTTGATCAAAAAGATCTAATCTTTTTTTGCCAAACATCGCTTTTTTGATCAACCAGATGATAAATTTTGTCACAAAAAAGATAATTAAAGCACTAATGATGGAGTGCACTTTTATGCTGTAATCTCCAACATG
>JAUVCP010000278.1 GCA_030590765.1 Flavobacteriaceae bacterium
AATAATCCGGAAAAAACTGGTAAATATAAGGCTCGCCTGATTTTCTTCGCTGACCTTTATGTGCTGTAACTGCCAGATCAAAAGCCTTCCTAATCAAAGTCTTATTTTCTTTAGATAAGGTTTGATAAGTGTCTCTTAGCATTTCCTTATATAGACTTGCTATTTCCTTATTTTCTTCTTCTATGGTTACAGTATATGCCATAGTTTAAAAGTAATGTAAACAAATTTAATGAGCAAAATATTTCAAGGCTTTCGCTGAATTTTTTAAAATATTTAACGGAATAGAAAAATTATGAAATACGTTTAGGAAGTTTTTAAATTGATTACTCTTTGTAATAAGGTTGGGTGTGAATAATGTACAAATACACTGGCCTTATGTGGTGTAAGATTGCTTAAACTGTTCTTTGATAATTTTTTAAGTGATGACACCAAAGAACCTCCATCATAAAATTCTTTGGCAAAATTATCTGCCTGATATTCAAATTTTCGTGAAATATAGTTCATGATAATTCCAGTAATTTCTGAAATCGGACTATACAATACTCCAAAAGCAATTAAACCAATATGAAAACTTGGTTTTTCAACGGATAAGGCTTGTGAAAGAAGTGAATTACCAATCAATAAAGATAAAATATAAAGTGTAAATCCGGTAAGTAAAATAGAAAGTAACATATTTATAAATACATGCTTTTTTTTGTAATGTCCTACTTCATGAGCTAATACACCAACAATCTCATTTGTGTCCAGATCATCAATAAGAGTATCATACAAAACAATTCTTTTTTTAGGTCCAAATCCTGAAAAATAAGCATTTGCTTTTGTAGATCTTTTTGACCCGTCAATTACAAAAATGTTATCTAATTTAAATCCAACTTTTTTAGCAAAATCTTCAATTTTACTTCTGAGTTCTCCATTTTCGAGTGGTGTTTGTTTATTGAACAAAGGAACAATAAGTGAAGAATAAAAAAGAGTCATAAAAATTGAAAATACAGCAATAAACAGCCAGGTATACATCCAGAAATAATCTCCTGTTTTTTGATAAAACCATGCGATCAATGCCAAAACACCACCACCAAGGAGGATACTCAAAAGCCATCCTTTTAATTTATCGGTAAAAAAAAGTTTTTTAGTTGATTTGTTAAAACCATATTTTTCTTCAATTACAAAGGTATGATAATAGGAAAATGGAGTGGAAATAAAATCATTTGCCAGCATAATAATTCCAAAAAATATTAAAGTTACGAATATTTCATTATCGGTAATGTTTCTAGCAATTTGGTCCACCCAGGCAAAACCTTTAAACAGAAAAAAAGCAAGGGTAACCACTATGGAAAAAGTACTGGTGTACAGGGAAAATTTATAATTTTCTTTTTTGTATGCCTGAGATTTTAAGTATTCTTTTTCATCATAAACATCGTTCAATTCCTCAGGAACTTTATCATCAAAATGTTTGGCATTCAAATGATCAATAATCTTGTCAACAGCATAATCAATTACGATGAATGCAATTAAAATATAGAATAGTATGTTTGGGTTCATTTTTTTGTTTTTAAAATTCTTTTCGCATACTTGTATTTTTTATCCCAGTATACGTTGTTTATATCGGATTTGATAACACCTTTTGAGGTAGAACTGTGCATAAACATGTCATCTCCCATATAAATTCCAACATGTTTGTATTTTCGGCTAGGTTTAAAAAATACCAGATAACCAGGTTTTAATTTATTCTTTGAAACCTTTTTACCAACTTTTTCAATTTCCTCCGTAGTTCGCGGAAGTTTTATTTGAAAGGCATTTTCATACACTTTCAGGGTAAATCCTGAACAATCAAAACCTCTTCTATCCATACCTCCATATTTATACTTTGTACCTTTATATAGATTGTATTGTTTTGTTAATTTTTGTTCAACAGTCTCTTTTTGCTTTACCACTTTCGTGGAACTGCAACTTGACAATAAAAGCATAAAAGTCAATAATAAAAATAAGTATTTACCCATAGATCAATTGATATTTCTTTGTCTTTTTGCTTCAAAAATAAGAATAGCAGCAGAAACTGAAACATTTAAAGAATCAATTTCTCCCTGCATAGGTATTATTATTTTTTTTTTAGAATTGTTTAGCCAGTTATCGCTTAATCCGGTTGATTCTGTTCCTACAATGATTGCAGATGAACCTTTAAAATTTACTTCAGTATAAGGAATACTGTTTTCGTTTAAAGATGCTGCATATGAATTTATATTCTTTTGCTTTAAAAGATCAATGATTTCATCAGTAGTTCCCATAGCAATATTAGTAGTGAAAACACACCCTACACTTGAACGGATTATATTTGGATTATACAGATCAGTTTTAGGGTTTGCAATAATCACAGCGTCCAAATTAGCAGCATCTGCTGTACGTAATAATGCTCCAATATTTCCTGGTTTTTCAGGAGCTTCCGCAATCAATATCAATGAGGTAGGGGGTAATTCTAAATTTGCTAAATCAAACTCTTTTGTTTTTACAATTGCAATTATACCTTCGGTAGTTTTACGATGTGATATTTTTTGATAGACTTCTTTTGAAATTATTATAAACTCGGTTTCCTCTGTCAAACCAAGTAAACTATTTACTTTTTCCAGTGTAATGATATCTTCACAAATCCAAACAGACTTCACATCATAATTTCCTTTTAAAGCAAGTGAAATTTCACGGACTCCTTCAATAATAAAAAGTCCTTTTTTCTTTCTGACTCTTGATTTTTCCTGAAGTTGAACGATCTCTTTAACTAAAGAATTTTGTATGCTAGTGATCAGTTTGTGCAAAATTGGATTTTATGCAAAAATATAGAATCCTATGACAATTTTGTAATTATAAGTTTATATTATTTCAAACCATACTTTTTGTCATATATAATGAGTAGACCAACCATTTGATTATAGCTCTTTAAACCATCTTTTTGCTGGTTGTATTTCAGGTAGTTATCGTAAAAATATTTAAAAACAGGCTCGAACGGATTTTCATATTCCATCCAGAAATCCTGAGTTTCTTGTATGTTTTTGAGAACTCCTTTTGGAAGTTTGTTTTTATACTCCTTATATAATTTAGGATCAAAACGATAAATATCAAACAAAACATAGCGAATAGCCATCAAATTTGCAGAATATTGAAAATACAGATCATCATGACTATTGGCGGCTAAATAACCTATAAAATTGGCTTCACTTTCTGAGGCTATTCCTAATTGATGTGCGACTTCATGAGAACAGGTAGCAGGAAGTGAAACTTTTGGAATTAAGTGATCAACCTGTGCCTCTCCTGTCAAGGGATTCAAATATCCCGCAAATCCCATATATGTTAAAGGTAAACTGAATAATGATTTTTTTATTGAACTTGGCTGGTAGGTGAATTGATCAAATTGTTTACTTAAATTTTGATATCCTTTTTGTGTTAAATGAATAATTTCACTTTTCGAATGGGAAACTACAACTGGTAGCGTATCATTTACAACCAGTTTTGATTGAATTCCAATGATTTTGTTAATTAATTTATCTGATAAGGATTTTAATTTGTCAATTTCATATTTGTTTGTATGGATTGAGTCATTCTTATTATGGAGTTCCAAAGTGCTGGTGATTGGCATTTTTGAATAATTCAACCCCCAAAAAAAATAAAAACAAAAATAAAAAATAGAAAAACCGGCAAGAAGTTGATAAAATAAGGCTGATCTGTTTGATTTTTTATTTTTGATAAATAAAACTAAAAATCTGATTATTAATAGGATAAGTACTAAATAAAGAAGATCTCCAATAGAGAAAGGAATCCATCCAAAAAGGGTTCTAAAAAATTTGCTTATGAAAATATATATACCATTGGTGTAATAGTTTTCAATAAATTTTGGGTATCTTGATAAGAAATGAACAATACCAATTTGGGCAAACAGCATAACTGTCAATATTTTGTCTCTTTTGGAATTTTCCATATAGAATTCATCAATTAATTATCAACAACAAAAATAGAAGAATTATTGGAATTGGTTCTTAATTTT
>JAUVCP010000309.1 GCA_030590765.1 Flavobacteriaceae bacterium
AATTTGATTTGAAAGTGTGTCCCTTAGTACAATCAATTTTTCTTTTTCTATTTTCTCAGCAATAAAATAAAATTTTAAAACTCTTATAAAACGCATCGTAATTTTCCAATAAAATAAGACAATAAATCCTAAAAAAGGCAAAGCTAAAAGAAATACAATGGTCCATACCAGGTTGTTGCTAATGTACATTCGAAACAAGATGATATTAACCAGATAAAACAAGGGGAAAACGATCATTCCGCTGATCATATGAATGGAAGCTCGATATTCAATGTCAGGTTTTAGAGCCTTAAAGATCAATGCTGGGATTTTATAAGGGATGTAATTCGTGATAATTCCGAGTATATAAAAAGGGAGTAGTAGAATTAATTGAAATATATAGGCCATTAAAACAATGCTCTTGTTTTTTTCTAGAAATGAAGAACGGACAAAACCCAGAGTAATTTTTAAATCATCAAGCCTATTAAAAAAATCATCAAATTGAGTTTCTAAATTATGATACAATAAGGGATCTGTATTTTGTAGATCTCTCACTCTTTCGGCTAATTTTCGGCGAAATTCAAAAGAGCGGGTAGGATCAGTATATCTGCTTATCGATGGATCAATATATTCAGTATAGAATTTTTGAACCTGCAGAACTGCTTTCTCCTGATTTTTATCATTGGTAAGGGTAATCTGACCTTCCATTTCCTTTTGTATCCTTTTCGTAAAAGATTTTACTGCTTCCAAACTATCTTCCTCCCATAAATTTTGATACTCCTTTACTTTAAAAGATGGATTGACATTAACTGAAACCATTGATCTAAAACTCAAAGAATTGGAATAATTTAAAGTAATAGTATTTATATTCAAAGTGCCGGGAAAACCTCTGTCTGCTTCATAAGCTAACGCTATTCGGGCAGTTCCTGTTTTTATGTCTCTTAATTTCAGTTCATTTACACTAGTTCCTTCAGGAAAGATCAATAATGCTCCATTATTATCAAAAAATTCATAACATTTTCTAAAATTCTGACTATTATCTTGAATCTCACCAGGTTTGATATCTTTTTTACGATAAACTGGAATAACCTGGAAATAATTGAAAATAGAGGATACTATTTTATTTCTGAATATGGAGGCATTTGCAAGAAAGCCAACTTTTCTTTTAACCTGTGTGGCAATAAGCAAAGGATCTAATAAGGTATTAGGGTGATTAACTGCAATAATTAAAGGTCCTGAGGATGAAATATTCTCTAAGCCAGAAACAACCTTTTTTCTATAAAAGATAAAAAAGGCAAATTTTATTGATCTTTTTAAAAATTGATAGATCATGTTGGCTGCAATTCATTTTTTAACTTGGCTTGTTGCAAAATTATAAAACCAACTATAAAGAAAGTAGCCATAAAAAGCATACTGTTTCTCATGCTTCCGGTTATTTGCTCAATAAAACCATAAGAAAAAGTACCAATTACGATAGCCAATTTCTCTGTAATATCATAAAAGCTAAAATAAGAAGCTGTAACCTTTGTTTGCTTGGGTATAAGCTTAGAATAAGTAGATCTGGAAATAGATTGAATTCCTCCCATCACAAATCCCAATACAGCAGCAAGGGTATAAAAGGTCATTTTTTCATGTAGCAAAAAACCAAAAACACATATAAATATCCATATGATCAGTGAAATACTAATTGCAAATCCATTTCCCTTCCATTTTGAAAAGAAAGCGAACAAAAAAGCCCCTGCAATTGCTAATATTTGCAGGATCAAAACAACCATTATCATTTCATCTGCCTCCATTCCAACTTCTGATTCAGCAAATAAAGGGGCTAAAAGCATTACGGTTTGAACTCCCATACTATAAAAGAAAAAGCTAAATAGATATCTTTTCATGACTTTTCTATTGTTAAGATTGTCATATACTTTCTTTAATTCTTTAATCCCTTTTCCAAATACCTTCTTTGTAATTGATTTACCTGTAGGATCATCTTTTAAGTAATAAAAAGCGATCTGAGAAAAACCCAACCACCACGCTCCAACCAATAAAAATCCAAATTTTGTAGCAGATCCTTTACCAGAGAACCCAAATAATTCTGGTTTTAATAAGAGTACGAGATTGATTGTCAGTAATATAACGCTTCCTACATAACCCATTGCAAAACCTTTTGCACTGATACTATCCATTCTATCAGTTGTGGCTATCTCAGGTAAAAAACCATTATAAAAAACAAGAGATCCAGCATAGCCTATACTAGCGGTAATGGCACAGATAATTCCATACTCCACATTATCGCCATCAAAGAAAAATAAACTCATACAGGCTATTGCCCCCAGGTAAGTAAAGAATTTCATAAATCGTTTTTTAATCCCTGCATAATCAGCTATACCAGAAAGAACAGGAGAAATAATTACAATGACCAAAAATGAAAATGAAATAGCATAGGTATATAAAACAGTATTTTTGATAGTTAAACCAAAAAAAGAAATCATTTCACCTCCAAAAGCTTCTCTGGTTGTTGCACTGTAATATATTGGAAATATCGCTGTCGTTACAATTAGATTATATACTGAATTAGACCAGTCATATGAAGCCCAAGCATTTATAATTCGATTATTATTCTTTTCCATTACTGTAGTTTAAGACACTAAAGTTATATTTTATAATGTAAACGAAAGTAAGCAAACCAATGTTTTTGATAAAAAAACCAAATTTTAGGGCAAATGTTTGGTGAACACTTTGGTACGTATTGGTAATTTTCTACAGTTTAATTTTTATTTTAGGATAAGAATAAATTGATTTATTATTCAAAAATATCTTCGTCATTCTCCTTTTGTTCTTGCTCAATCGTATATTGATTACCCATAATTATTCTATCTTCTTCATTCAAACCGTTTGATATTCCTATCATAGATAAAACAAGAATTAAAATAATTTTCCTTTTTAACCAATAAATAATTGATTGAATAAATTTAAATATTGAATAAATTTTGCTGTTTAGTTTATACATTTCATTTATGATAAATGATTAGAAATATTTATTTATCACTAATATGTAACGAATTACATATTGATTGTAGAACATTTAGTTTATTCTACCTTATGTATAAACTTGAATAAGTTGATTTAGAATTTACAGAATTATGTTGTTGTATATATTCTGAAATAAAATCATTCATATTAAAACATATAAAAGATTGTAGTTTTAATATGATTCGGACTTGTTGATTAAAATAATTCTTAAATGTTAAAAAAGAGGAGAGAAAGAAAATAGAAATTCTTTTATAAGAATAATTATTACCAAAAAAGTAATTCCTTGAATCCGATAATAAATTACTCCTATGAATGATTTTGGATGTTTGACAATTAGTTGAGCTTAATTGAGAATACGAAGTGTATTCACTTAAAGTCAGACTGAAAATCAAAAAAGGAAAAATCAAATATTTTAAATACTTCATCAAAATGTTTTAGATGATTGATACAACGCGTATCTATAATTACCACCAATATACAAAATTTGGTATACTCTTTGGTCCACAACGATATTTTTTCATAAATATATGATGGAATTTTGAAGAATAATTTTTTAAATTATTTCTCAGTAAAAAACACACCTTCTGAGAAGGTGGCTTTGAAATAGCCCCTAAAAGGGGCAACGAGCAACTGTC
>JAUVCP010000036.1 GCA_030590765.1 Flavobacteriaceae bacterium
AGAACGTACACCTTCTTGAATACGTGCACCTCCACTATCATTAAGTCCTATTACAGGAGCTCCAACTTTCATGGCCATATCCATTACCTTACAAATTTTTAGAGCGTAAGTTTCGGACAACGAACCACCAAATACTGTAAAATCCTGAGAGAATACATAAACAATTCTACCGTCAATAGTACCATGCCCTGTAATAACACCATCAGAAAGGTATATTTGTTTGTCCAGACCAAAATCAATTGTTCTATGGGTTACAAACATATCAAACTCTTCAAAACTATCTTCATCTAATAGTAATTCAATTCGTTCTCGTGCAGTTAGTTTCCCTTTAGCATGCTGGGATTCGATTCTTTTTTCACCACCTCCCAGTTTAGCTTTAGCTCTTTTTTCAATAAGCTCATTAATTTTTTTTTGATTTGCCATTATAATATTTATTTTTCTACCTGTTTTTGATTGAATTTGTAAACCGGTGAATTATTATTTATTTAGAACAAAGTTCAGTAAGCACTCCGTGTGTTGATTTTGGATGTAGAAAACCAATGTTAAGCCCTTCAGCACCTTTTCTTGAAGATTTATCTATTAATCTTACTACTCTTTCTTCTACGGTTTTTAATGCTTCGGTTGCATTGTCAACAGCAAAAGCAATATGATGCATTCCTTGTCCTTTTTTTTCAACAAATTTTCCAATTGGACCATCTGGAGATGTACTTTCCAACAATTCAATTTTTGTTTCACCAACCATAAAAAATGCAGTTTTTACCTTTTGATCTGCTACTTCTTCAACAGAATAACATTTCAAGCCTAATACACCTTCGTAGTATTTAATGGACTCTTCTAAATTGTTAACTGCAATTCCTATGTGTTCAATGTGTGTAATATTCATAATTGTCTATTTTTTAAAAGCGAGGACAAAATTATTGTATAAATAAGCTTTATAATATGATTAAAATCATTTAATGTAACAAAAGTTATAAAGTTAGTCATAATTTTTTCTTAGAAGAATTTTTTTCACTGTGGTGCGATTTGGATAGATAATTTATATATTTGAATTGCATTATATAATTGTTTAAAAATCATAAACTTATGAAATTATTAATTGTGCCATTTACAGTTGTTATGTTGACAATTAATTTAGCATGGTCTCAAAAAACGGATGAAGGGAGGGTCATAAAAATACTTTCGTTTAATATTTATCACGGGGCAACAACAAAAGGCAATTTTGATCTCGATATAATTGCTAAAATTATTATTGATACAGATCCCGACCTTGTTGCCTTGCAAGAAGTAGATTTTAAAACTAACAGAGCAAAAAAATATGATTTGACTACAGAATTAGGTTGGAGATCAAAAATGGTTCCTCTTTTTGGAAAAGCAATGGACTTTGATGGAGGAGAATATGGCGAAGGAGTTTTATCAAAGTATTCATTTTTACATACCAGAAATGTTGTGTTGCCATATTCACTAGGTATTGAACCAAGAGCTGCTTTAGAGATTTCGGTATTATTAAAATCAGGAGATACTGTATCATTTGTGGGAACACATCTGGATCATTTAAAAAAAGAGGTTGATCGGTTATCTCAAGCTAAAAAGATCAATGATGTGTTTACGAAAAATAAATATCCAACCATATTAGCAGGAGACCTGAATGCTATGCCTGGTAGTAAAACAATCAATATACTTGAAGAATTCTGGAAATCATCTTATGATAAAAAAGATCCAAAACCTACATATCCTTCAAATAACCCCTCTCGTAAAATTGATTATGTGATGTTATATCCTAAAAACAGATGGAAAGTGATCACAACAGAGGTTATCCAGGATTCTATAGCTTCAGATCATTGTGCCTATTTGGTAACCGTAATGCTGCTGGATGAAGAATGATAATATCAGTTCTTTAATATTTCGGAACTGGCACTACCAACACCAATTACCTGATCATATAGTTCTCCGTATTTTTTATAATAAACAATAACGGTATAATTGTTTTCGGTTTGATAAAATGAGCCTTCAATAGCATGCGTATTTATCTCCATATTGTTATTTGCTGTTACATAGGTGTAGTTATAAAACCCTTGTTTTAGTAACAAAGTTGTCTCAAATAGTTTGGTTTTCGGATTATAAACCATTTTATGTTCATCTGTTATCTGCCAGTCATTAAGAGCACCATAAATATAAATATTTTCATTGTTCAGATCTTCTAAAAATTCCAATGCAAAATAAACGAAAGAATAATCGCCTTCCAATGAAGTATCATCCGAATCGATTGTGCGCGATACAAAATTACCATTAACATCAGGGTAAAATGAATATGGTTTTTTCCCTCTGGCCTCTGTATAATACAAGTAGGTGTTGAATATATTATTCAGTCTGGTTTTGGCTACATTATTTGTTGCATTTCTAATTTCTTTAGTGTCAAAATATAGGTATTCATTACCAGCCCAATATGAAATTTCATCTACATAATTGTAAAGTAATTGAGTACCTCTAATATATTTTGGTTTGATGTTTTCAATTACTGAATTCCAGTCACCATTTTGATAAATAGCAATTTTTATTTCTTCATTTGGATTATTTAACAATAAGTTTTGGTGGTTGATCACAAATTCTACACTTTGCTTTTCATTGATCGTACTTACTACTCTGCTTCTGTGAACACTTACCCCAACAACAACATTGGACTGGTAAATGATAAAACGACGACTAAAAACAAGGTTTTCTTCTTCATCAAATATCGAAATTATATAATTACCTGTTTTTTTAATACGGTTATTCTCATTAGGTATTTGCAATTGATAATGTGTATAGCCTTGTAAAGTGTTGAATGAGTTTTCATAATTTCTAATTCTGTCAGTTGCATAGCCGGTCATGTATTCTGTTGATGCCATATTTGATTTTTCCCAGTTATAATCACAATGTTCAATTTTATAAGAATAAATGATTTCCTGAGCATTGATGTCATCAAAACTTAGTATTAATTTCTCTCCAAGTTGTATTATTGGAGCATATGCATTAGGTTTTAAAGGTTGTAAGACAATGGATTTAATATTGGCCGGGGGTATGACAATATTAGAATTTTGACTAAATAAACCAATTGAAAAAATAAAACAAAACAAAAAAATTAATATACTTTTTTCAATCAGGAATATTTTGATATTAAAATTATTAAATATATCGTGAAATAACTTATTGATTGATACCATTTTGTATAATTAATTTATAAAGATTATAAATACTTTTTTAAAGAAATAAATGTTAAACAAATGCTAAACTATAAAATATTAATTATTAAATTTGCCATCGAATAATAAACATTTGATTTTTCTAAACTTTATAGTATTTATAGCATTAGGAAATTGAATTTAATTAGAGCAAATTATGTCTACAGACATTCGAATTAAAAATGGCTTAAATATTAAGCTAAAAGGTAGGGCAGAAAAAAACTTATCTTCAGTTAGTCGCTCCAAAGTATTTGCTATTTATCCAACAGATTTTCACGGAACCTTACCAAAAATGGTAGTAAAGGTTGGTGATAAAGTAAAGGTTGGTGAAACTGTATTTTTTGCAAAACACGATGACAGAATTAAATTTACTTCACCTGTTAGTGGTGAGATAAAAGAAATTGTTAGAGGTGCAAAGCGAAAAATATTATCAGTAAAAATAGCAGCAGATAAAAGCGATGTTTATAAGGATTTTAGTCTAAAATCGCCTGGCAATTTAAGTAATGAACAGGTAAAAGAGTTATTATTGGAAAGCGGTTGTTGGGCTTATTTCAAGCAGCGTCCTTACGATGTGATTGCTAATCCTGATGATAGTCCGAAATCTATTTTTATTTCAGCTAATGCAACAGCTCCTCTTGCGGCATCTCTTGAATTTACTTTATCCGATAAAGAAAAAGAATTCCAAACCGGTATTGATGCCATTTCAAAATTGACAGAAGGAAAAGTACATTTATCTGTAGATGGAAAAGGATCTTCATTTTTTAATGAGACCAAAGGAGTTGTTTTACATAAAGTAACAGGTAAACACCCTGCAGGAAATGTAGGAGTTCAGATCTCAAAGATTGACCCTGTAAATTCCGGAGAAAGAGTTTGGGTTATCAACCCGCAGGATGTAGCTGCAATTGGATGTTTGATCTTAACAGGAAAATATGAACCATCAAGAATAATTGCACTGGCAGGATCTATGGTGGAACATCCTCAATATTATAAAGTTATAGAAGGTACTCAAATAAGTGATATTGTTAATGGTAATTTGAAAACTGGTAAAGCCAGAATTATTAATGGAAACCCTTTAACAGGAACTGCTGTCGGAGAGAATGGTGCAATTGGGTTTTATGATAATCTTATTTCTGTTATTCCAGAAGGGGATCATTATGATTTTTTTGGCTGGATGCCTTTTATAGGAAATCATAAATTTAGTATGTCAAGGACTTTCTTTTCCTGGTTAACACCAAATAAAGAATATAATCTGGATACTAATTTTAATGGTGAAGACAGAGCTTTTGTGATTACCGGAGAAATGGAGAAAGTTATGCCAATTGATATCTATCCGATGCAGTTGCTAAAAGCAGCAATGATTGGAGATATTGAAAAAATGGAAAATTTAGGAATTTATGAAGTAGCACCGGAGGATTTTGCATTGATTGATTTTGTAAGTACTTCAAAAATTGAAGCTCAAGATATTATCCGTCAAGGATTAGATTTAATGATTAAAGAAGTAGGTTAATGGATTTTTTAAGAAAACAAATA
Organism: Flavobacteriaceae bacterium; assembly: GCA_030590765.1. GTDB lineage: Bacteria > Bacteroidota > Bacteroidia > Flavobacteriales > Flavobacteriaceae > Lutimonas. The sequence goes on from JAUVCP010000036.1 coordinate 4,749, forward strand.
GATAAGATTAAACCTCACTTTGAAAAAGGAGGTAAGTATGAAAAATTTGGTCCTGCTTTTGGCGGAATTGAAACTTTTTTATATGTCCCAAATCACACAACTAAAGTTGGTTCCCATATTCGTGATGGTGTCGATTTGAAAAGAGTAATGATGGTTGTTGTGATCGCTTTATTACCAGCGCTGATATTTGGAACATGGAATATTGGTTACCAAAATTTAGGTGAGGGTCACAGTTTTTGGGAGTATTTTAGTTTTGGAGGTGTTCGCATATTACCAATGATTATTATTTCCTATGGAGTAGGTTTAGGAATTGAATTTGCCTATGCTATTTTTAGAGGTCATTCTGTTAATGAAGGCTATTTGGTTACAGGATTACTCATCCCTTTGATCATGCCTATTGATCTGCCATTATGGATGTTGACAATATCTGTAATTTTTGCCGTGGTAATTGGTAAGGAAGCATTTGGAGGTACTGGAATGAATATATTAAATCCGGCTTTAATTGCCAGGGCATTTGCATTATTTTCATATGCACCATTCATGTCGGGTAATACAGTTTGGGTTGCCGATTCTGTTGCTGACGGTGTTTCTGGTGAAACAGTATTAGGTGTTTTGGCCGGGAATAAAATGCCTGACACAAGTGTTTTTGATATGTTTATGGGATATATGCCCGGTTCTGTTGGAGAAACGTCTGTTTTAATGATCTTGATCGGTGCTGCAATATTACTTTTTACAGGAATTGCAAGTTGGAGAATTATGGTAGCTTCTGTAATAGGAGCATCTTTAACAGGATTGTTATTTAATGCAATAGGTAGTGATACCAATGCTTTATTTAACTTTCCTTGGTGGCAACACATGTTAGTCGGAGGTTTTGCTTTTGGTATGGTGTTTATGGCAACCGACCCGGTTACTGCCGCACAAACTACAAAGGGAAAATGGATTTACGGGTTCTTAGTTGGGGTTTTTGCAATTCTGATCAGAATTGTTAACCCAACCATACCGGAAGGTGTTATGATGGCAATTCTATTAATGAATGTATTTGCACCAACCATTGATCATTACGTTATTGAAAGTAATGTAAAAAGAAGAAAAAAGAGATTACAAAAAGTTAAAGCGTAATTATTATGGATAGAAATAGTAATATATATACTTTTATTTTCGCCATCGTTATGGTTGTTGTAGTAGCGGCTATTTTAGCTTTTACAGCAACAACATTAAAACCATTGCAGGCAGAAAATGTTAGAAAAGAGAAGATGCAAAATATTTTATCAACTATTGGGGTTGATGTTGACAGAGAGCAAGCGGGAGCTAAGTTTGAAGAATATATCAAGGAGCAGTTGGCATTAAAGTCTGATGGCTTGGTTAATAGTGAAGTTGATGCATTTAAAATGGATTTACATAAAGAAACAAAAAAACCTCATGAAAATCAGAATTACCCAATTTATTTAGCTGAAAAAGATGGTAAAAAGTATTATATAGTTCCTTTATATGGTGCTGGTCTTTGGGATGCAATCTGGGGCTATATCGCCTTAGAAAGTGATAAAAATACAATTTTTGGAGCTTCTTTTGATCACGCAGGTGAAACTCCGGGTCTTGGAGCTGAGATCAACCAATCTTGGTTTGAAGATGAATATATAGGAAAAACTATTTTTGATGAAGAAGGAAATTTTGTTTCAGTTAAAGCAATCAAAGGAGGGGCAAAAGTTGGAGATATGCATGGAGTAGATGCAATTTCAGGAGGAACCATAACATCTGACGGTGTAACTGATATGGTTGAGGAAAGACTTAATAATTATATACCATATCTTAAAAAGGATTAATTATGGCAAAGGAAAAAGAAGCGTTGTTTTCACAAAAGAACAGAAGATTATTATTAGATCCGCTGAATGATGATAATCCAATTACAGTTCAGGTATTAGGTATTTGTTCTGCCTTAGCAATAACAGTACAATTAAAACCAGCAATAGTTATGGCCGTTGCTGTTATGTTTGTACTGGTTTTTGGTAATCTGATCGTTTCATTGATGAGAAATATAATTCCTAACCGAATTAGAATTATCGTTCAGTTATTGATTGTTGCTTTTTTAGTGATCTTGGTTGATCAGGTGCTAAAAGCATATGCTTATGATGTAAGTAAAGAGTTATCTGTTTTTGTTGGTTTGATTATTACAAACTGTATTATCATGGGTAGGTTTGAAGCTTTTGCATTGGCTAACGGACCATGGAAATCAGTTTTAGATGGAATAGGAAACTCTTTGGGTTATGGTATTATTCTTGTGGTTGTAGCTTTTTTTAGAGAGTTGCTGGGATCAGGGAAACTGGGGGGAATTGAGGTGCTTGGGCACAAGGCAAAAACAATTGCTGAATCAACAGGTGTATACCAGTATGGTTATGAAAATAATGGTTTTATGCTATTATCACCAATGGCTTTGATCACTGTAGGAATTATTATTTGGTATCAAAGATCTAGAAATAGAAAATTAATTGAAGATTAAATTATAAGGAAATTTTAAATCCTTTACTAAAAATAAAAATATCATGGAAGATTTAGGAAGTTTATTTATAAAAAGCATATTTATTGACAATATGGTTTTTGCCTATTTTCTGGGAATGTGTTCCTATTTAGCTGTATCAAAAACAGTAAAAACAGCAGTGGGTCTGGGGGCAGCAGTAATTTTTGTAATGACAATTACTGTACCAGTCAACTATTTGTTAGATACTTATATCTTAAAAGAAGGAGCTTTGACATGGTTAGGGGCTGAATATGCAAGTATTGATCTGAGTTTTTTAAGTTTTATTATGTTTATTGCAGTAATTGCATCTATGGTGCAGTTGGTTGAAATGATCGTTGAACGTTTTGCACCTGCACTTTACAGTGAATTAGGGATCTTTTTACCATTGATTGCTGTGAACTGTGCAATATTAGGAGGGTCGTTATTCATGCAACAAAAAAACTTTTCAACAGTGACTGAGTCTGTAGTTTATGGAACCGGTTCTGGAATAGGTTTTTTCCTTGCGATTTTAGCTATTGCGGCAATAAGAGAAAAGATTACTTATTCAAATATTCCAAAACCTCTAAAAGGATTGGGTATTACCTTTATTATTACAGGATTAATGGCAATAGCTTTTATGAGCTTTTCAGGAATAAAATTATAGACGGTACGATTAAAGAATAAAGAATCAGGAACCAAGATATTTAGTTTAATGAGTAAACGCAAAAGACATAATTTTAAAAATTTGAAAATTTGGCAAGAAAGCATTGAGTTAGTTTCAGAAACATATAAGCTAACCAGAACTTTTCCAAAATTTGAAGTATACAATTTGTCAAATCAATTAAATAGGTGTTCAGTTTCTATTCCCTCAAATATTGCAGAAGGGACTAGTAAAAGTTCAGATAAGCATTTTAATAAATTTCTTGAAGATAGTTTAGGTTCTGCTTTTGAGTGAGAAACACAATTAATAGTTGCCTTTAATGAAAAATATTTAGAAATAAATAAATTCAAAGAATTAGAAGAAAAAATAATAAAAATTCAAAGAATGATTTCAGGATTTCAAGAAACCTTAGACGTTTAAAGTCTTAGTTCTTGATTCTTGATTCTTCTATCAATAACAAATAGAAATGAATCCAATCGTAGCAAGTGTAGTTTTTTCTCTAGTATTGATACTAGTTTTAGTAACCATATTATTAGTAGCTAAGGCAAAATTACTTCCATCAGGGAAAGTAATGATCAAAATAAACGGGAAAAAAGAAATTGAAGTTGAAACAGGGAGTACTCTTTTAACAACTTTGGGAAATAAAAAAATATTTTTACCATCAGCTTGTGGTGGTGGTGGAACCTGTATCCAATGTGAATGCCATGTGCAAAGTGGAGGTGGTGAGGCATTACCAACAGAAGTGCCAAATTTTACACGTAAACAATTGGCTGAAGGAATTCGTCTCGCTTGTCAGGTAAAAGTAAAAGAGGATATGGAAATTACCATTCCTGAAGAAATATTTGGCATCAAAAAGTTTGAAGCAACTGTAGTTTCCAATTATAATGTTGCTTCCTTTATCAAAGAATTTGTTGTTGAATTACCTGAAGATATGGATTATAAAGCAGGTGGTTATATTCAAATTGAAATACCTAATACAGTTGTTGATTTTAAGGATATTGATATTGCAGCCCACCCTATTGAACACCCGGGAGAACCGGAAAAATTTAAAAAGGAATGGGATACCTTTAACCTGTGGCCGTTACAAATGAAAAATAGTGAAGAGGTTGAAAGAGCTTATTCTATGGCTTCTTATCCTGCAGAAGGGAGAAATGTAATGTTAAATGTTCGTATTGCTACTCCGCCATGGGATAGAGCTAAAAATGATTGGATGAATGTGAATCCAGGTGTTGCATCTTCTTATATTTTTAGTAGAAAACCAGGTGACAAAGTAATTGTTTCCGGACCTTATGGTGAATTCTTTATCAATGAAAGTGATTCCGAGATGTTGTACGTTGGTGGTGGTGCTGGTATGGCACCAATGCGTTCTCATTTATATCATTTGTTTAAAACCTTGCAAACAGGAAGAAAAGTAACTTATTGGTATGGTGGTAGATCTAAACGTGAGTTATTCTATGTAGATCATTTTAGAGATTTGGAAAAAGAATTCTCTAATTTTAGATTCTTTATTGTTCTGTCAGAACCTGCTGAAGAAGATAACTGGAAAGTGATGAAGGATGTTGATGATAAAAAAGGAGATGGATTCCTTGGTTTTGTACATCAGGCCGTTATTGATCAGTATCTGTCTAAACATGATGCTCCTGAAGATCTGGAGTTATATTTCTGTGGTCCCCCAATGATGAATAATGCAGTTCAGAAAATGGGCGAAGACTTTGGTCTTGCCGATGAAAATATCCGATTTGATGACTTTGGAGGTTAATTAAGAGAAATATTATATTATATAAAAGCAGTATCGGAAGATGCTGCTTTTTCTTTTTTAAGATAAAATTATCATTTGATAATTTTTTTGTCTTTGTTAAAATTGTAAATTTATAAAAAATCAAAAATGCCTTTTTACATAATTATTATAATAGCTGTTGTTATTATCATGGTAATTATTAGTGCTATCCTTTATCTAGTTCAGGATAGAATAATATTTCATGCTGAAAAATTACCGGCTAATTATAAATTTTCATTTAGAAATGACTTTGAGGAGATTAATCTTAAAACAAATGATAATCAAACACTTAACGGATTATTATTTAAGGTGCAAGATGCAAAAGGAGTAATTTTGTTTTTCCATAATCACTCGGGTAATATTGAGCATTGGAGCAGATCAGCTAATTATATCAATCATTTAAAATATGATGCCTTGTTGATGGATTTCAGAGGTTACGGTAAAAGCACTGGGACTTATAATGAAAAGTTGATGTATGAAGATGCTAAACTCTGGTATGATTTCACAAAAGATCTTTATGATGAAAGTTTAATTACTGTTTATGGTCGTGGAATTGGAGGGTCTTTTGCTACTTATGTGTCATCTGTTAATAATCCAAAGCAATTGATACTTGAGTCTCCTTTGTATGATTTGATCTTCACTTCAAAGATCCATTATCCTTATATTCTTCTTATGGAGTTCATTCCAAAATATAGGTTTGATACAGCTGCTTATATTAAAAATGTAAAATGCAAAATTTATATTATTCATGGAAAATTAAATACGCTTGTAGATTATAGAAATAGTTTGAAACTGTACGAGCTGGCCAAAGATAATATTGATTTGTTGATTATTCCGGATGGCAATCACTATAATTTGGTAAACCATCAAATATATCTGAATAAAGTGGAAGAAATATTAAAATAAAAAAAGCTGTCGATTGACAGCTTTTTTTATGAATTAAATATTAAAACCTTATTCTGGTTTTTGTTCTAAGATATCAAAGAACTGATCTAATTTAGGTAAGATAACAATTCTTGTTCTTCTGTTGGTTGATCTTCCATCAGGAGTATCATTCGTTTCTAGAGGAACATATTCACTTCTACCGGCAGCAATTAATCTTCCTGGATCTACGGCATAGTCACTTTGTAATACTCTTACAACTGCAGTAGCTCTT
>JAUVCP010000370.1 GCA_030590765.1 Flavobacteriaceae bacterium
CAAGAAAGACTAGCTCTTTAATCAAATCTGGCAATATCGATTTCCTTATCCAATTGCTCATTTTTTTCCAAATTCAGGAATAGTTTTTTTGCCATTAAAGGAGCAATCATTACGCCACGAGTACCCATCCCGTTCAAAATTGATAATTGCTTATACTTTTTATGAATCCCCAAAAGCGGCCGACGATCTAAAATGGTTGGTCTTATTCCTGCGGAGTGGTCAACAATTTTGTAATCACAATTAATAACCGAACTCAATTTATTTTCTAATTCATTTCTACCGTCCTGTGTAGGTAACTTGGTTTTATCAATCCAGTTAAATGTTGCACCTACTTTATAGTGATCATTGCCAATTGGTAAAATAAATACTGCTGATTTTATCAAATAATCTACTTTAAGATTAGGTGCATGAATGGTTAACAATTCTCCTTTTGCCTCTCGCATAGGTAAATGATTAAAAAAGGGATTTTCTTTCAATCCAAAACCCTCACAAAAAACAATATGCTTTGCAATAATATCACGATAACTAACCCTATCCATATCAAAAACAATTTTTTTATAAACAAACTGTTCTTCTCTAAGCTTATTTGATTTCTTTAAATGTATTCTATAATCCTTTGCCAAGGAATTTACATTGATTCTTCCTGTATTTTTTAATTTTCCACAATCAAATGGAGCTTTGATATACTGATTTATATTTTTGATGATCTTAGGAATCATAAAATCCTCCAGTAATAATTTATCACATGCCTGAAACCAATTATTTTGTTCTTCTATACTTTTAAAAATTCTATAGATATCAACCGAATACTGATATTGTCCTTTTAATTTCTCTTCTAAATTCTTATAAAAAGGAAGTGCTATTTTCAATTGTTCTTTTGCATTCCAAACGGGAGTAAATCTTTTTAAAACTACAGGATTATACATTCCTCCAGCCACAAGAGAAGAATTTTGAGAATCATCTTCAAAAACTATAAATGACTTTCCATTTTTACTAAGCTCTTCCGCGAAAGCAATACCCGCCAAACCCAAACCAACAATAATAAAATCTACTTGCATGTACCAAAGATAAATTTATTAAAATAAGAGCACAAAAAAACTCCTACTTTTCAGTAGAAGTCTTTTATTTAATAACTCAAATCCTATTTAGTAATTCCACATATCGAGTTCTCTGTCTCGAATATTTTCTTTCAATTTGTCAGACTCTAAGACCTGAAAAAGTGAATTACCTTTGATATAATCAGCAACATCACGGTTACCATAAATATTTTCTTCTCTGTAAATTATTGCATTGAATCGTCTTGCATTCAATAAATGATCATAAGATATTGGATAAGCAGAATTTTTCTGATTAAATACTTTCATCTCATGAGTAGAATATCTCGCTCCAGGATACCATACCCAAAACAATTCGATCAATTCATCATCACCTCCATCATTATCAATAAAGTTCACATCTGGTGCAACTGGTGCAACACCCAATAATCTATATTTTAATTCACCCTGACGTTTGTCAAAATACCAAACACCTTTGACTCTGAACCCGGCAATATCTCCAGCTCCAAGATCTCTTCTGTCAACATATTCATCTGTAATTACTTCACCTGCATTCAATCTTTCAAAACCAGCATCTGAAGTATCAATTCTTGACAAACGACCTTCAATATCTTTTAAGGTAAGTTTATCTTCAAAATATGAATCATCATACACATCAATAATTTCACCGATTTTAATTCCTCTTAACAAGGTATCAAACAAAGAACGCCTGTTTGAACTGATATTTGCAGTATCTACCGGGTAATAAAATGGCATATTTATCTTTTCGTTAAGATCTACATACTCCCAAACTACCTTTGACCACAAAATATCTCTATCATCAATATAGCCATACGGTAATGGTCTGTCGTTATCAGCAGCTAATTGCTCAGGTGTTTTCATTCCAACTTGTTCTGGAATCTTCGCATTGAGTAAATTAGATTGAGCATTTACATATCCTACGGAAAGTAAAGTAGTAACAGCTATTATTAAACTTTTCAATTTCATAATTATTATTGTTTAATTTGTTATTTCAACATTAACAGGAGAAGCATTTTTAAGATAGTAACCTGAATTCCCAACCAGTTTTTGTTTGATTTGGAAAATAACTACTACATCACCTCTTCTTGCTTTGTTTAGTACTCTAATTGCAGCAGCATTAAATTTATTGCCTTTTACAATTACAGTTGGCTGACCTGGTACTTTTACACTAAAGCCATTTGTTTTGATTTTCAGATCAAATACAAAGTCTGGTAACATTGCACTGATCGTTGCTTTTTGTAAAGTACTTTTTGGCATCTTGATCATTCCATATTCGCCTCTTACAGCCGCAACCGGCGCTGGAATATCTTGTATTCTAAATATTTGACTTGAAGTAATTGGAGTTCCATCAGGTAATTTTGCATTCACTACAATTTTCACTTCTCTTCCTTTACCGGGATTCATCACGTATTTACCAATTCCTTTTACTTTTTTCAACCCAGGTGCTCTTCCCTGTACAACATTATCGGCAACACCAGGAACAGAAATTGTCATAGGATTTGAAACTCCTCTATAAACAACATTCATTTTGTCAGCAGAAATCACGGCACTATTTGGTTTTGCTACAACAGCATAAGATTGTTCAATTGGAATCTCTACTAACTTCCCACCTTCTTTAAAAATAAATTTACCTTTGATCGTATTTTCACCTACGTTACCTGCAGGGAAATCTAAAACAGCTCCACCATCTTTGATATTGGTAATCACTTTACCATTTACAATAACTTTTTCCGGTTTTAATGTTCCATCATATCTTCCTAGAACAATTTTACCTTTAAAATTCTCACCTTGTAATGTTGCAGGATTATTAGGAATTAATATCGCATTGTAATTGTTCATAGA
>JAUVCP010000041.1 GCA_030590765.1 Flavobacteriaceae bacterium
AAATATCCATAAAAACACCTCTAGTAAACCCAGAAAAAAAAGAACCAAGTCTGTAGAGAAACAAAGACATTCATTCCCAAAATCAGCTGCCGGAAGATATGGCTAGATTGATTGGCACGATATGAAGTTTGTTGTAAATGCAATCCAACCGTTTTTAAAAAATGCAGAAAAATATTAACAAACAAAAAATAAACTTTTTAAAGACAATTGCCATATTTATTTCCTTACTGAAACATTGAACTATTAATTTCTTTTCCAAACTTTACCCCTAATATTGCCTTAACAATAAAATAAACTATAAAGAATACCAATACAGAAAAACAAACAATAAGCAGCATTTCAATAGATAGTTCTTTTATTGAACTTAAATATTCTGAATTCACATTTGCTGAATTCAAACTTTCGTACACTTTAATCGGAAAGCTAAAGTATTCTTTTAAAGCAACATTAAATTCGTTCATAGCGTTTAACATATATACAATGCTTGATAATGAATAAAAAATTATTGACACAGCAAATCCAATCATTTTTGAGTATATTCTTCTATACTCAGGCCATCTGGATTTTGGTAACAATTGAATATCATCATGATCTTTTTCAAATATTAACTGCTTAAAACCTTTATCTCTTTTAAAATTTTTAATATACTTCCATGAATAGTGAATCCAAAAAAACACTAAAATCAAAGGGGTAGCAATAACTATTAAAGTTATACAGGAGAGAATGAATAAAACCAATATATCGACTAACATGTTGTGATTTTCAGAATACATAAATCCTATTAAAAAAGATTGTTTAGTTAACACAGGAAAATCATAAAGGTTTTCATATAATTTTTTATTTGTTAGGATCACCTGCCCTATCTTCTTATCCCTTTAGCTAAATATACTTCTTAATCTTTTTTATTATCAGAATAATTCTATTCAAATAATTATTTATTTAACTAAAGGTAATTTAATTCCAAGGTGAAAAACAAATGGTTTTGGATGAATCCGTGTATTTATTGTCCCAGCCTGTACAATTATTTATCAGAAAAAATCTAAGACATAATTCCTTCGTTTATTAGTAGGTCTTTTAAACTGTATAACTCAATAAGCTTTTGACAGAAAGAGTTCTAGAACGGAGCTGTTTGGAATACAAGACTTAAAATCAGATTATTATAAAGCTTAGAAAAAAGAGAACTAAATCTGTTTTTAGAGGATCGTTGTAAATCCGATAAAAAATTCTATCAAAAACAAATACATTCCATCCTAAAATCAGCAACTGGAAGAAATGGCAGGATTGAATGGCGCGATATGAAATATGTTGTAAATGCAATCCAACCGTTTATAGATAATTCTGAAAAATATTTAGGCAAAGATTATTCTTCTGAATTAATTGCATTCTACAATAATGGCATACCTGATTTTTTAAAAAATAATATTGAAACAAAATATTATCAAACCGTTTGTAGGTATATCCGTAGAATGAAAAAACTTGTTGGGGCTAAAGAAGTAAAGTTAATGATTTAGCAATTTAGAAAAAATACCCATAACGCCCAGATTTACTGGACGAATTAAACTGAGTATAGAATAATCTACTTCATTGTTTACTCCAAATACATAGAAAACTCTAACATTGTATTTTCTAGAAGTTAAGGTTTTCTTTCCTGTATTTTGCCAATATTCTTTTTGTTTTATAAACTTTTTATTTTTCAATTTTTTTTAATAATTAATACCTGATAAAAATCATATAGTTTATTATATTTAGATTTTATTTTAGAACCCTTAAACTCATTATTAATTTCATTCTATTCATTCAATAAATCCACCATGAAAAAAATTGTTTATTTCCTTTTTGCAATCACTTTATTAACTTCTTGCGGAAAATTAAAAAAAGATATTTTAAACGAAAATATTGCTGCCTATATTAAACTAAATGCCAATGTTCCTGAAAGTTACGAGCCTATTGAAACTCAAAATATTGAACCCATATATATTAGCAAATATGCACAATCTATCATCATTGTAAATAATGGAGAAATTGATTTCAAGAATAAATACATTCAAGATATGGAACAATTAATTAAGAATTTTGAAAAATCAAATGCACCTGAAAAAGTTAAATACGCTCAGGAAAATATCAAAAAGGAAAATGAATTGATCTCCAAGATTCAAAAAGAGAATGAAAAACTTGAAATTCTTTTAAATGATGATAGAATTGCTTTTAAAAAAGTTGAGCATACCTGTAAACTTAAGAATAAAAAAGACGAATTAGTAGAAGAACACTTATATATTCTTACAGATACCAACCAAGATATAAAAATGGTAAAGCAAAAAGGTAAAAATAATATCCTTCAAACTTTGGAATACTTTAAAAATAATTTTGTTAAATAATAAAACAATCCCATTATTATCTACAAAGCAAAATGCCAGATTTGCTTACCTATAATGGATGTTCGTTCTAGTTTAATTCCGTCACTGGCATCAAATTACTAGTTGATCACAAAATAGAAGTAGTCTGCTGCCAGCAATCTTCATCTAATTTGATATTATCTTCACAGGAATAAGCCTAAAGCTCATCGGGCTGAGAATGCTGCGTAAAAGTTAATATTTTTATCGCTATTGATTAATATCAGTTAATTTAAATATTGATTCTACTTTAATTTTGTTTCAAATTAGCTCTCAGAACAATAAATCAACTTTGTTTTAGTTTTGAATTATTCTTTAATGATTTAAACTTATGAAAAATAATTTAAGATTTATACTTTTCATTTTTATAATTGAGCTAGTCATTAGCTCATGTACATCACCAAAAAAACTTTTAGAAAAAGGTAATTATTACCATGCTGTTTTACTTTCAGTTGAAAAACTTCAAAGCAGTCCTAACAATAAAAATGCAAGAGAAACTCTTGCACAAGCGTATGTTTTAGCAGTTGATGATTTATTGAAAAAAATTGAAAGAGATAAAATTATTCAACCCAATTTTTTTAATTCATTTGCCGCCTATACTTATGAAGATTTGAATAGGATGTATGAAAAGATCCAAAAAAGTCCGGCAGCCAGACAAATAATTAAAAATCCTAAAGAATTTTATAAACAATTATCAAAAGCGAAGCCATTGGCTGCAGAAGAACAATACATTGCAGGAATGCAACAACTAGATATAGGTTCAAGAGAAAATGCCAAACAGGCTTATTATTATTTTCAGGATGCAGACACCTTTGTAAAGAATTACAAAGATGTTTCTAGCAGATTGGATAAGAGTTATAATATGGCTTTGTTACATGTAATTGCAGATCTTAAACCCGTACATTCCCGAATTTATAAGCTAAGTGCAAATTCTTTTTACAATGAAATGCAAAATACTTTGCAACAAATAGGAAAAAAACAATTTGTGCGATTCTATTCTCCAATAGATGCCAAAAAACTTAATCTTGAAAATCCAGATCAAATTTTAGAGATCAATTTTGAAGATTTTATTGTAGGAGAAACCCATACGCAGGAGCGAATAGAAAAAATGGTTAGGGATAGTGTGATAGTTGGTACGGTAACTCTTGATAGTGGTAGAAAAAAAAATGTTTATGGTACAGTCAAGGCAAAAGTCTATTTATTTAAAATGCAGGTGATCTCAAAAGGAATTGTTGGATTTACTATTTCAGAGAATAATTCCAATAAAACTACCATTCTTGATAACCGTATTCCGGGAGAATATGTATGGTTTAATGATTGGGGGAACTATAATGGAGATATTCGGGCATTAAACAAGAAGCAAAAAGAAATTTGTAATAGAAAAAATATTTTACCTCCGCCACCACAACAAATGTTTATAGAGTTTACAAAACCTATTCACGAACAAATACGAGTTGAATTGCTTAATTTTTACCAAGATTATTGATATCAAAAAAGCACCTCATGAACAAGGTGCTTTTATCTTACTAACTCAAAACTAATCATTATGAAAACAAAATTTTGGGGAATTCTGCTTCTGACAAGTAATTTGCAAATCCTGTGCCAAGATTATTTTTGTGTTGTTAATGTTTCGTTAAAAGGAATTTAAATTCAATTTATCACACTATCAAGGTCTTCCCAAAAAGATGTAAACGATTTTGAAACAACTTCTGCTTCATTTATGCTAATCGGTACTTTTATAGCCAATGGTGCAAATGCCATTGCCATTCGATGATCCTGATAGGTATCAATTGCGATATTCTTATTTATTTTATTTGAAGCACTTAAATGCAGACTTTTATCCGTTACCTTTATAGATGCTCCAAGTTTCTCCAATTCAATTTTTAAAGCAACTAGCCTGTCCGTTTCTTTAATCTTTAAAGTATGTAATCCGGCAATATCACAGGCAATTCCCAAACTAAAACAAGTAACTACAACGGTTTGTGCAAGATCTGGTGAATCTCTCAAATCTAAGAACAAAGGTTTTACTTCGATTTTTTTCTTGGTCAAGGTAATCGTATTTTTATCAAAATCAGTATCTACACCAAAATGCTTATAAATCTCAATTAAAGAACTATCGCCTTGTAAACTATCTTTTTGATAAGAACTTAAAATCACTTTCCCATTATCACTTATAGCAACCAAACTATAAAAATAGGAAGCCGAGCTCCAGTCTGATTCCACAGTAATTATTTTATGATCCACATTTTGCAATGGGTCAATATTTATTGTATTCACATTCCAGCTTTGTGAAATCCCCAGTTGATCTAATAAAGCCAAGGTCATTTTTATATAAGGAACAGAGGTAATCTCACCCAGTAGTTCAATTTCCATTCCATTTTCTAAGGAAGGAGCAACCAAAAGCAAAGCAGAAATATACTGACTACTAATATTGCCTTGAATACTCACCTTATTATTGGTAAGTTTTTTTCCTTTTATCCTTAACGGAGGGTAATCTTCTTTACCCACATATTCAATATCTGCACCAAGCACTCTTAAAGCATCCACTAAAATTTTAACAGGTCGGTTTTGCATTCGATCCGAACCTGTTAGTATTACTTCTCTATCTTCGCTTACAGCATAATAAGCCGTTAAAAAACGCATAGCAGTTCCGGCATGCCCGATATCAATCACATTGCTATCAGACATTAAAGCTTGCTGCAAATGCACAGTGTCATCAGAATTGGAAAGATTCTTTAATTGAAAATTTGGATACAGTTGTTTTAAAATAAGTAATCTGTTTGATTCACTTTTTGAACCAGAAATTGCAATAGTTCCTAGTATAATACTACCGTTATAGTGGAGTTTTTTATTCAATTTATCTTTGATATTTTTTAGCTTTCCACTTGTAGTAAAAAGTGATGACAACGCCATAAACAATGGCTCCTATAAAGTTGGAAATTAGAAAATCTGCAGTTCCTATTTTGGTTACAACATCTGAAAAGGCTTCTCCACTAAACAAGTCCCAAATCAATTTAAAAGCACCTGCTACAACAAAAAACAGACTAGCAGCAATTATAGCCCCTTTATAAAAAGGCATTTCAACAAAATTTCGAATCATTCTGCTTTATTTTTATCAGCTTTTCTTTTATAATAAAAACCCATGATCAAGCCATAAACAATTGCCCCAAAAAGATTAGAGATCAAATAATCAGTTGTCATCGCTTTATCTAAAATTGCAGAAAAAGTTTCTCCTTTAAACAAGGCAAACACTACTTTTATAATGTTTACAAACACAAAAAATAAAAGTGCAAGTGTTATCACATTTTTCCAAAAGGAATTATTCTCATAAAATTTAGCCATAGTTATTTCAATTTTTCATTATTATGATGACGGTCATGATCACGTTTTGTTTTTATATCCAGTTTTTGATCAAATGCCTTTTGCAAATCAATTCCTGTTTGATTTGCAAGACAAAGAACCACAAACATCACATCAGCAAGTTCTTCTCCCAAATCTTTATTTTTATCACTTTCTTTTTCGCTTTGTTCCCCATATCTACGGGCAATTATTCGGGCAACTTCGCCAACCTCTTCGGTTAGCTGAGCCATATTAGTGAGCTCATTAAAATAGCGAACTCCATGTTTCTTTATCCATTGATCAACTTCCAGCTGAGCATTTTTAATATCCATTTCTTATATTTTAAAGAACAAAGATAATTAGTCTTAGCAAGAAAACCCCAATAATTTCGTTACTCTTGTTTTAAAATCAGTCATTTACATTAGTAAACTCCTGATTACCAAAACTACGAAAGCCTCATTCTTAAGGTTTTCTTATCAAAGACTGAGTTTTCGGGCAGGCACTAATTAGATTACCACCTAAGAATTTACCTGATCAAGCTCTAAAAGCTCTTCCAAAAAATTTCTTTTATTACTCATTCTGGGCACTTTATGTTGCCCACCTAATTTATTCTTATTCTTTAACCATTGGTAAAAAAGACCCTCTTTTGCCTCGTGAATTTTTGGCAAAGCCAAAGTCATATCTTTATACCTTTTCGCTTCATAATCTGAATTTATTCTTTTTAAGGCATCATCCAGATTATTTGTAAAATCTGTAATATCCGTTGGTCTGTTTTTAAATTCTATCATCCATTCATGACCTCCATTTACATTTCCATTCATAAAAATTGGAGCCACCGTATACTCAGATATGATTGCATTTGTTTTTTTACAGGCAACTTTTAAAGCATCTTCAGCATTTTCAACTACCAGTTCTTCACCAAACACATTGATAAAATGCTTTGTTCTGCCTGTTATCTTAATCCTATAAGGTTTTAAACAGGTAAATTTTACTGTATCACCAATTAAATACCTCCATAAACCTGAATTTGTAGTAATTACCAATGCATAATTCTTATGTAATTCAACTTCATATAATGGAATAGCTTTTGAATTTTCTTCATCATATTGATCCATAGGAATAAACTCATAAAAGATTCCATAATCCAGCATCAATAACATTTCATTAGAGAAATTATCATCCTGAATTGCAAAAAAACCTTCTGAAGCATTATAGGTTTCAAAATATCTAAAATTACTTTTCGGAATTAATTTTTCATACTGTTCACGATAAGGGTTAAAATTGACCCCACCATGAAAATATACCTCCAGATTTGGCCAAACTTCCAATATATTCTTTTTACCCGTAACCTCTAAAATCCGGTTTAATAAAACAAGCATCCATGATGGTACACCTGCCAGACTTCTAATATCTTCATCTTTAGTCTCTTCTATAATAGCATCCATTTTTGCTTCCCATTCATCCATTAAAGAAGTCTTTAAACTTGGTGCCGTACTAAAGTCGGCCCAAAAAGGCAAGTTCTCAATTATTATAGCCGACAGATCACCAAAGTAGGTTTCATTATCTTCATGAACTGCTCTGCTACCACCTAAACGTAATCCTTTCCCTTTAAACATTTCTGTTTCTTCATTGTTATTGATATACATACACAACATATCCTTGCCTGCTTTCATATGGCAATCTTCAATTGACTCATCACTTACCGGAATAAATTTACTTTTGGCATTGGTAGTGCCACTGGATTTTGCGAACCATTTAATTTTTGTTGGCCAAAAAATATTTACTTCTCCTTTTCTTGCTCTTTCAATCAGTGGCTCTATAGTTTCATACTTTTGAATAGGTACTCTTTTAGCAAAAGAAGCATAATTCTTTATGGAGTGAAAGTCGTATTTTTTACCAATTTCGGTAAACTGAGCCGCAGATAAAAGTTTAAACAAAACCTCATTTTGAACCTCATTGGGATAATCAACAAACATATCAATTTGATCTTTTCGTTTTTTCAAGATCCAAGAGAGAACGGTATGGAATAATGGGAATTGCATGTTGATTTATACAGATTTTTTATATTACCTTTAGGCTCTAAAAATACATTAAAATTAAATTGTAAACAATAACTATTTTTCTAAAATTTTAAATTATGTCTAAAGTAGGTATTATTATGGGAAGTGATTCCGATCTGCCAATTATGAAAGAAGCAATTGAAATATTGCAAAGTTTTGATATTGAAACAGAAGTAGATATTGTTTCCGCCCACCGAACTCCTGAAAAGCTTTTTGACTATGCAAAAAATGCTCACTTACGTGGAATTAATGTGATCATTGCAGGTGCTGGAGGTGCTGCCCATTTGCCTGGAATGGTTGCATCTATGAGTCCACTACCTGTTATTGGCGTGCCAGTTAAATCAAGAAATTCTATTGATGGCTGGGATTCTGTTCTTTCTATCTTGCAAATGCCTGGTGGTGTTCCGGTAGCAACCGTTGCTTTAGATGGTGCAAAAAACGCTGGTATTTTAGCTGCTCAAATTATTGGTCAATCTAATAAGGATGTCCTAGATAAGATTATATCATTCAAAGAAGATCTTAAATCAAAAGTTTATAAAACTGCTGAAAAAATGAAGTGAAAATTCAATTTTCCCTAAACATTTTACTAATTAAAATATTTTCAATTTAATCCTAATCCCTTTGCGACTATTGCTAAACGCTTTACGTACTTAGCGGTTAAAATAATATCCAATGCATTCAAATCCATTATTACAAAAATTCAATACTAAATACGCTACTGCACCCTTTTCAAAGATCAAGAACGAACATTTTAGGCCTGCTTTTGAAAAAGGAATTCAATTGGCTAAAGCCGAAATAGATCAAATTGCAAACAATAAAGAAATTCCAACTTTTGAAAACACTTTGGTAGCTTTAGAGTTTACAGGAGATAAACTGGATAGAATTTCCAGTATTTTTTTTAATTTGAATTCTGCAGAAACCAATGATGAAATTCAAAAAATAGCGCAGCAAGTATCACCTCTTTTATCTGATTTTGCCAATGATATTCGTCTAAATGAAAAATTATTCAAGCGAGTAAAAACCATTTTTAACAAAAAAAATGATTTTGATTTGAATACAGAGCAGCAAATGCTTTTAGATAAGAATTACAAATCTTTTGTTAGAATTGGAGCTAATTTAAATATGGAAGACAAAGAAAAATTAAGAAAAATAGATAAAGAACTGTCTAAATCAAGCCTACAATTTGGAGAAAATGTTTTAGCAGAAACCAATGCTTTTGAATTACATATTACAAATAAAAATCAACTAAAAGGATTACCGGAAGGAACGGTAGAAGCAGCTAAAATGCTTGCCAAAGAAAAACAAAAAGACGGGTGGATCTTCACACTAGATTACCCAAGTTACGTACCATTTATGACCTATGCAGACAATAGGGTTTTACGAAAAAAAATGGCAATAGCTTTTGGTGCGAAAGCTTTTCAAAATAATAAGTTCAATAATCAAAATACCGTCTTAAACATTGTAAAACTAAGGCACAGACGAGCAAATTTATTAGGATATAAAACCCATGCTCATTTTGTTTTGGAAGAACGAATGGCAGAAACTCCTGATAAGGTCAATAAATTTTTAAAGGACTTAATGATAAAGGCAAAACCTGCTGCAGAAAAAGGTTTTTCAAAAGTACTAACCATTGCCAAAAAAGATGGAATTAAGAAAATTCAAAAATGGGACGGTACATATTATTCCGAAAAGTTAAAAAAAGAATTATTTGACCTTGATGACGAACAATTAAAACCCTATTTTAAACTTGAAAATGTAATTGATGGTGTTTTTACTATTGCTGGCAAATTATACGATCTAAGATTTGAAGAAATATTTGATATCGATAAATATCACAACGATGTGAAAACCTATAAAGTTACCAATATTAATAATGAATTTATAGCAGTGTTTTACGCAGATTTCTTTCCCCGAAAGGGTAAAAGAAACGGAGCATGGATGACTTCCTACAAGGATCAGTGGAAAAAAGATGGAAAGAATTCACGACCACATATTTCCATAGTTTGTAATTTCACTAAACCAACAGAAACAAAACCTTCTTTATTAACTTTTAATGAGGTAACTACTTTGTTTCATGAATTTGGACATGCATTGCATGGTATGCTGGCAAACACAAGCTACCCTAGTCTTTCAGGTACACATGTTTACTGGGATTTTGTTGAATTACCAAGTCAGGTGTTTGAGAACTGGTGTTATGAAAAAGAAGCGCTGGATCTGTTTGCCAAACATTACCAAACCAATGAAATAATTCCAATGGAACTGGTTAAAAAGATCAAAGATTCTTCTAATTTTTTAGAAGGAATGGCAACCATGCGCCAATTGAGTTTCGGACTGTTAGATATGGGTTGGCATGCCAGTGAGTCACCGGAGACAATAAAATCTGTAAAAGCTTTTGAATTGAAGGCTTTCGCCGACACCCAATTATACCCTGATGTAAAAGAAAACTGTATGAGTACATCATTCTCGCATATTTTTCAGGGAGGCTATTCTTCAGGATATTACAGCTATAAATGGGCTGAAGTTTTAGACGCTGATGCGTTTGAAGAATTTCAAAAAAAAGGCATTTTCGACAAAGAAATCGCTACAAAATTTAAAGAAAATATTTTAAGCCAAGGAGGCACGCAAAAACCAATGGAACTCTATAAAAACTTTAGAGGAAAAGAGCCAAGTGTGGATGCTTTGTTAAAAAGAGCCGGACTAATATAAATGCTTTAAGCTATTGGCCATAAGCTTTATGCAATTTTGAAAACTAAAAATAATATTAC
>JAUVCP010000221.1 GCA_030590765.1 Flavobacteriaceae bacterium
ACGTTTTGCCAAACCATATAACAAATTTGTTTGGCTAAACATCTTATTCAACATTCTTTATGCAATTTTTAATGTATTATCGGTTTTATCCTTTATTCCTGTTTTAGGAATTTTATTTGGCAGAGAAGAGAGAGTAACGCAAAAACCTGCATTTACTGGAATTGGAGGAATTTATGATTATGTGCAAAATAGTTTGAATTTTCATATTTCAAACATAATGGATGCCGGTGGTGCTGAAAAAGCCCTGCTTTTTATCAGTATTATTAGTTTTGCCATGTTCTTTTTCAAAAATCTGTTTCGATATCTTGCCTTATATGTACTGGCCTTTTTACGAAATGGTGTTGTAAAGGATATCAGAGATGGTATGTATCATAAAATTTTAGAATTGCCTATTTCCTATTTTTCCGAAAAGAAAAAAGGAGATACCATCGCACGTTTAACCAGTGATGTTCAAGAAATTGAAGTTTCCTTTTTAAACTCATTGGAAGCCATTGTAAGAGAACCATTGACCATAGCTTTTACATTGATCTCTATGTTTGCTATCAGTACAAAACTTACACTTTTTGTTTTTATTCTTTTGCCCGTATCCGGAATATTGATCTCGGTTGTAAGTAAAAAATTAAAAGCTCAATCACTATTGGCACAACAGGAAACCGGTAATTTTTTATCTTTTATTGAAGAAACCTTAACCGGATTGAAAGTGATCAAAAGTTTTACTGCTGAAGATAAAATTGAAGGCAAATTCCAAAAGTCAACTTCCAGGTTTGAGAGTTTAATGAATAGTGTACTTCACCGAAAAAACCTAGCCTCGCCTATGAGTGAATTCCTAGGATCAACAACCATTATAGCAATTTTATGGTTTGGAGGAAGATTGGTATTAAATGGTGAAGATGATATGAAACCGCAAGAATTTTTGGGATATATCGGTCTGTTTTACCTAATTCTAAATCCTGCAAAAGCAATATCACAAGCTATTTTTAGTGTACAAAAAGGAAATGCTTCTGCTGAGAGGATTATGCATATTCTGGAAACAGAAAATGATATAAAAGACACCATAAATGCTATAGACAAAACATCTTTTGACAAAGAGATCACTTTAAAAAATGTTTATTTTAAATATAAAGATGAATATGTTTTAAAAGATTTTTCTCTCACAATTCCCAAAGGAAAATCGGTTGCCCTAGTAGGTCAATCGGGAAGCGGAAAATCAACTCTGGCAAATTTAATTCCCAGATTTTACGATGTAAACAAAGGTGAAATTTTAATTGATGGAGTTAATATAAAAGATATCAAAAAGAAGTCTTTACGTGAATTGATGGGATTGGTCACACAGGAATCCATTTTGTTTCATGATACCGTTAAAAACAATCTTAAACTGGGGGTGGATCAAGCAAGTGATGAGAAAGTCATAGATGCTGCAAAAATTGCAAATGCCCATGAATTTATTGTTGACCTGCCTGATCAATACGATAATAATATTGGAGATAGCGGAAATACATTATCAGGTGGACAAAGACAACGTTTATCTATAGCACGTGCTGTATTGAAAAATCCACCAATTATGATCCTCGATGAGGCAACCTCAGCATTAGATACAGAATCGGAACAATTGGTGCAAAAAGCACTGGAAAAGATGATGGAAAACAGAACTTCTGTAGTAATTGCTCATAGATTGTCTACCATTCAAAAAGCAGATATGATCGTAGTGATCCAAAAAGGAAAAATAGTAGAGCAAGGAAAACATCAGGAACTTTTGGCAAAAAAAGGAGCTTATTATAAATTGGTAAATATGCAATCATTAAGCTAGTCAACTTTTTCTCTTTCAAAATGAAAAATATTCATATCAAAAATCAAAAAAATCAAAAAAAATGAATACTATAGAAAGTTTAGAGTGGCGTTATGCCTGTAAGAAATTTGATCCGAGTAAAAAATTAACCAATACTCAAATTGAAACTTTAAAAAACGCTTTTAATTTAACACCCACTTCATTTGGTTTACAACCTATGAAAATGATCGTGATAAAAGATCAGGAATTAAAGGATAAATTTTTTCCTCACTCCTATTTTCAAGAACAAGTGAAAACATGTTCTCATCTTTTGGTACTGTGTATTGATACTATTGTAAATGAAAAAACTATTGACAATTACTTTGACTATGAAAAAGAAGTTAGAGGAACTACTGAAGATGTTGTTGGAACCTTTCGCAAACAGTTAAAGGGAATGTATGGTGGTATGTCAGCTGAAGATATTGAAAGATCCTCCGTTTACCAAACCTATATTGCACTTGGCAACCTAATGACGGTTTGTGCAGTCGAAAAAATTGACAATTGCCCTATGGAAGGGTTTATCCCAGCAAAAATTGATGAAATTCTTGGTTTAAAAGAAAAAAATCTAAAATCAATTTTAATGCTTCCAGTTGGAATAAGAGCTGAAGATGATATTATGAGTGGCATGAAAAAGGTAAGAAAACCCTTAGAAAATATGGTTATTGAATTATAAAAAGGTATTATTCTTATCAAAAATCATATGATAAGTAATTATGACACAACCATTATTCATGTACTATTTTTAGTAACTTTGAAATTCATATAACAATTTAAATAAAACAATATGAGTCAAGATATAAGAAACCTGGAGCCAAAGGCTTTATGGAATAATTTTTCGGATCTGAACACAGTTCCAAGAGGATCAAAAAAAGAAGAAAAAGTAATTGCTTTTATGGTAGATTTTGGTAAAAACTTAGGACTGGAAACCATTATTGACCCAATCCAAAATGTGATCATCAAAAAACCAGCAACTGCCGGGATGGAAAACAGAAAAACCATTGTAATGCAATCACATTTAGACATGGTGCATCAAAAAAATGGCGATACTATTTTTGATTTTGATAATGATGGAATTAAAATGATTATTGAGGATGGCTGGGTTACAGCTGAAGGAACTACATTAGGTGCTGATAATGGTCTTGGTGTTGCTGCCATAATGAGCGTTTTAGAAAGTAATGATATTCCACATCCGGCAATTGAAGCCTTATTTACTATTGATGAAGAAACCGGTATGACAGGAGCAAAAGGATTACAAGCTGGTTATCTGGATGGTGAGATCCTATTAAATCTGGACACAGAAGAAGATACGGAAATTGATATTGGCTGTGCTGGTGGAATTGATGTTACCGCAACAAAAAAATACAAAGAAGAAGAGTTTATCGAAAATCATACTACATTTAAAGTTACCGTAAAAGGTTTACGTGGTGGTCACTCCGGAATGGATATCCACAAAGGATTTGGAAATGCAAACAAAATTATGAATCGAATTTTAGAGGCAACTCAAAATTATATGAATATTGCTGATATTCAAGGCGGTAGTCTAAGAAATGCGATACCCAGAGAAAGTTTTGCCACAGTAATTTGTAGAAGTCATGATATTGATAATTTTATGCTTGAAGCAGAAGAGATATCCACCCAGATCAAACAAGAATTTTCGAATATTGAGCCTAATCTTGTCATCAATTTTAAACAAACACAAAATCATCAAAAAGCTATTTCAAAAGGTGAGCAATCCAAATTGATCAAGGCTATCAATAACGGTCATAATGGTGTTTATAAAATGAGTGAAGAAATGGAAGGTTTAGTAGAAGCTTCTAACAATATAGCTATAGTAAATCTAAAAGATGGAAATATTCAAATTGATTGCTTAACCCGTTCTTCGGTTGAAGAAAGTAAAACGGAAGTTGCAAATCAATTAAAAGATACTTTTGAAAACGAAGGTTTTAAAGTGGAATTCTCTGGCTCTTACCCCGGATGGAGTCCAAATTCCGATTCTCCAATATTAAGTGTAATGGAAGATCTATACGAAAGTATTTTTGCTAAAAAAGCAGATGTAGTTGCCTGTCATGCAGGACTGGAATGTGGTATTTTAGGAACCAATTATCCGGATATGGATATGATTTCTTTTGGGCCAACAATCAAAGGAGCACATTCTCCAGATGAAAGAGCAAATATTGCTTCTGCTCAAAAATTCTGGAAATATTTATTGGAAATTCTAAAGAATATTCCTTTAAAAGAAGCGTAGAATTATTTATTTAGTTGAATTGTTTCTACTTAATTATCTATTAAAATGAAGTCTTACGTTTTGTGTAGGACTTCATTTTTATTTATTTTTACAATTACGAATTAATCATTATGAAAATTAAATTAACTCAAAGCATACTAATTATTGCATTTTTATTTAATTATTCCGTCATTCTCTCACAAGAAAAAGAAAAAAAGGAGATTTATGGTACGGCAAATACAGAATTTATCGATCAAGAAGAACGCAAGCCCTGGACTTTTAAAATTGCGCCGTACGCCTGGCTGGCAGGAACTGCGACTGATGTTGGTAGTGAAAAGATAAGGCAATCCTTTAATGACCTCACCTCATTAACCAATTTCGGGTTTCAAATAGTTGCTCAGGCAAAATATAAAAAATGGAGCTTAAGCAGTAATTTAACTTATGCTAAATTAGGCACCCAAATAGAAGAGAGTATATTACTAATTGATTTCGAAATAGATCAAATTATATTAGATACAAAACTTGGTTATACCCTAATAGATAAAATTGATTTTGGAGATGATGTGATTCACGGTTGGGCTATGGAGGCAACGATTGGAGCTCTATATTGGTCTAATGATATTAACGTGGATGTAGATTTAAATACGAACCTTCCAATCCCGGGTTTTCCTGCTAACATTCAAGATAAACAACAATGGACAGATATGGTAATTGGTGCAAACTTTAGAATTGTTTTAAGCAAATCTGTTTTGTTAGGATTATCTGCAAATATTGGAGGATTTGGCTTTGGGAATTCCTCTGATTTATATTATGATTTAACTTATGTTAATACATTTAAAGTTTCTAAATTACTAACAGTAATTGCTGGATACAAAACTTTTAATTATAAAAGAGTAGATGGTTCAGGTGATGATCAAATTAAAACAAAAGTAAAAACATTTGGACCAATGCTAGGTGTTGCAATTAATTT
>JAUVCP010000301.1 GCA_030590765.1 Flavobacteriaceae bacterium
AATCAAACACATTTAGAAGCAGTAAAAATGAATAAAGCTACAGAATATGTAGATGCAATTCCTGATCTGGAAGCAGCCTTCTCTTATGTGAAAAATAAAATCAATCCAGATAAAATTATTATTTGGGGAAGTTCGTATTCAGCAGCTTTGATGTTTTATATGGGAAGTGTTCACAGTAAAGATATTGATGGTATTCTTGCATTTTCTCCGGGAGATTATTTTAAGATTGATGGTAAAGAAATAAAATCGTTTGCAGCAAAGGTTAAATGTCCGGTATTTATAACATCATCCGGTAAAGAGCACAAACAATGGAAAGGAATATATGATTCGGTTACAACTAAAAAATATTCTTTTCTTCCGATGATTGAAGAAGGCAGACATGGTTCTAAAGCTCTTTGGGCTGATAATTCAAATCATAAAAAATACTGGAATGCTGTGACAAATATTTTATTAAAAATGCAAGTAATTAAATTAAAAGTGGAATATGTGGATTGATAAAGAATATTTGAGTTTAAAAAATATTTTTCAGCTTATTTATCATAAATTAGCGTTTATAATTATTGTAAAATGAAACAATTTTTCACATTTCTTTTGTTAGGACTGATCTCCATAAGTTTGGTTAACTGTGCCAAAGAACAAGATAAAACAAATGCTTCAACTACTGAAGAAATTCCTTTTGCTATTGTAATTCATGGAGGAGCTGGCATCATAAAAAAAGAATTCATTTCTCCTGAAAAAGAAAAGGAAATTACTAATAAGCTGCAAGAATCATTGGATGCAGGTTATGCAATATTGAATATTGGAGGTACATCATTAGATGCTGTGCAGGCAGCGATCAATGTAATGGAAAATTCACCATTATTCAATGCAGGGAAAGGGGCTGTATTTAACAGTAATGGAAAAAATGAGATGGATGCCTCTATCATGGAAGGAAAAACGTTGAACGCAGGTGCCGTTGCAGGAGTTCAAAATATTAAAAATCCGATCAATTTGGCAAGATTAGTAATGGATAGCATTAATCATGTAATGTTAAGTGGCAAAGGAGCAGAATTATTTGCTAAAAAGCATCATATAAAATTTGAAGAAGATGTATATTTTTATACCGAGAGAAGATGGAATAGTCTGATGAAAGTAAAAGAAAAAAAAGGAGAGAAACTTCCAATAAAAAATGCAAATAATCTATCTACTAACTATGTAGATGATCATAAATATGGAACGGTTGGAGCAGTTGCAATTGATAAGAATGGTAATATTGCTGCAGCAACTTCCACTGGAGGAATGACCAATAAAAAATTCAATCGAATAGGAGATTCACCTATTATTGGTGCAGGAACCTATGCTAATAACAATACTTGCGGAGTTTCATCAACAGGAACGGGGGAGTATTTTATCAGAACACTGGCAGCACATGAGACATCAAACATAGTTCAGTATAAAAATCTTTCCTTAAAAAACGCCTTGCATGAGGTTATTTTTAATCAGATTGCACCTCTTGGTGGTGATGGAGGAATGATTGGGCTAGATAAAAAGGGTGTGGTAGCTTGGGATTTTAATACAGAAGGAATGTACAGGGGCTATAAAAGATCAATAGGTGAAAATGTTGTTAAACTATATGGAGAATAATTTATTGAATCAGATATCACAATAATATGACAATAAAAAATATCACAGATCATATTGAAAAAATTGCACCATTAACCTACGCAGAAGATTTTGATAATGTAGGTTTACTGGTTGGAAAATTTGAAACTGAAGTTACAGGGGTTCTAGTTGCCCTTGATACGCTGGAAGAAACAGTGGAAGAAGCAATCGAAAAGAAATGCAACCTGATTGTAAGTTTTCATCCTATCGTATTTAAAGGTCTAAAGAAGTTCAATGGAAGTAATTATGTAGAAAGAGTTATAATAAAAGCTATTAAAAGTGAGATAGCCATATATGCAACACATACTGCACTTGATAATTCAAATCTGGGAGTTTCTGCTAAAATGGCAGAGGTAATTGGATTGAAAAACACCAAAGTTTTAATTCCACAAAAGGGAATTATTAAAAAATTAGCTACTTATGTTCCTCATAAGGATGCTGAAACTTTAAGAGAAGCCTTATTTAGATCAGGTGCAGGAAATATTGGAAATTATGATCATTGTAGTTTTAATATAAAAGGAGAGGGGTCTTATAGGGGGAATGAATATTCTAATCCAGCAATTGGTAATAAAGGTGAGTTGCATATAGAAGCAGAAACTTTGATAAGTGTGATTTTTGAAAAGCACCTGGAAAATAAAGTTTTGAAATCCCTTTTTGAGCAACATCCTTATGAAGAGGTTGCTTATGAAATTGTAACTTTGGATAATATCCATCAGAATATTGGTATGGGGATGGTTGGTGAGCTGGAAGCTGATAAAGAAATACAGGTTTTTATTGAGGAATTAAAACAACTATTCGGATTAAAAATGATTCGTCATTCATCTTTTGTTAAAAACAAAGTAAAAAGAATTGCAGTTTTAGGGGGTTCTGGTGCTTTTGCAATTGATCAGGCAAAAAGTGCAGGTGCTGATATTTTTATTACAGCCGATTTAAAATACCATGATTTTTACAAGGCTGAAAACCAAATGGTTTTGGCTGATATTGGGCATTATGAAAGTGAACAATTCACAAAAAATCTTTTAGTGGATTATCTTACGAAAAAATTCACTAATTTTGCAATCATTTTATCAGAAAAAAATACAAATCCTATCAACTATATTTAGAAATGGCAAAAAAGAAAGAGGTAACCGTTGAAGACAAATTAAGAGCTTTATATGATCTACAATTGATCGATTCAAGAATTGATGAAATCAAAAACACCAGAGGTGAATTACCTTTGGAAGTAAATGATCTTGAGGATGAGATTGAAGGTTTGCAAACAAGACTAAATAATTTCAATACAGATGTTGAAAATTTAGAAACTGCTATAGCTAACAAAAATAATAATATCAAAGAAGCAAATACTTTAACAAAGAAGTATGCTGAACAGCAAAAAAATGTTCGTAACAATCGTGAATTTGATTCTTTGTCAAAAGAAGTTGAATATCAGGAACTTGAAATACAATTAGCTGAAAAGCACATCAAAGAATTTCAGGTTAAGATTGCTCAGAAAAATGAAATTATTGATGCAGCAAAACAAAAGATTGAAGATAGACAAGTTCATTTAAAGCATAAGCAAGATGAGTTGAATTCTATTCTGGAAGAGACTGAAAAAGAAGAAACTGTATTGAATAAAAAATCTGAAGATCTTGGTAAATTGATTGAGGAAAGATTATTAAAAGCTTATAAGAGAATCAGATCTAATGTTAGAAATGGATTAGCAGTTGTAACTATTGAAAGAGGTGCATCAGGAGGTTCGTTTTTCACCATTCCGCCACAACGTCAGGTTGAAATTGCTGCGCGTAAAAAAATTATTACAGATGAGCACAGTGGTAGAATTTTAATTGATTCTCAGCTAGCAGAAGAAGAAAAAAAGAAAATGTCAAAATACATTTCTTAAACTTTTAAAACATAATTTATAAAGCCTTCAATTTTTTGAAGGCTTTTTTTATGATTGGTTTATTTTAAGAATACAATTAAGACCGTTGCAAGGTAAAAAGGAGTAATTTATTATGATAAAATCATTTATATAGTTGATTTTCAATCAATAAGGTTGTATATTTGACTATGAAAATACACAAACAACCTACTTTAGCAGATAGTATTTGCGATTTACGTACAAGAAAGA
>JAUVCP010000006.1 GCA_030590765.1 Flavobacteriaceae bacterium
AGATACATATTCAAATTAATTCATTTTGTAAATTTATAAAAAAAAATTGAAAAGACATTAAATAATTGATTCCTTAAACCAGTTTAAATATAATGATTTTAAACCTTACCAGTTTTGTATTTTTGCATAAAAAATACTAGCTAAAACAAATCAGTATGCTTGATATAGAAAAAATTCGTAAAGATTTTCCTATTTTAAAAAGAAAGGTAAACAGTAAACCACTTATATATTTTGATAACGCTGCAACCTCACAAAAACCTCAAATTGTAATTGACTCTATTGTTGATTATTACAGCAATTACAATGCAAATATTCATAGGGGTGTGCACACTTTAAGTCAGGAAGCAACCAATGCCTATGAAGAGGCACGAATTAAAATTCAAAATCATTTTAATGCTGAAAAATCACATGAAATTATTCTTACATCGGGTACAACCCATAGTATTAATTTAGTAGCCACAGGGTTTACATCCTTTATACAAAAAGGAGATGAAATTATTGTTTCAGCTTTAGAACATCATAGTAATATTGTTCCGTGGCAAATGCTTTGTGAAAGAACTGAAGCTGTTTTAAAAGTGATCCCAATTTCCCTTAAAGGGGAATTGATCATGGAGGAATTCGATAAATTATTATCAAAAAACACCAAACTTGTTTTTGTCAACCATGTATCCAATGCTTTGGGTACTATCAATCCGATCAAGGAAATCATTGACAAAGCACACTCATTTGGTGCAGCTGTTTTAATTGATGGAGCACAGGCAACACCTCATATCAAAATAGATGTACAGGAATTAGATTGTGATTTCTATGTTTGTTCAGCACATAAATTATGCGGTCCAACCGGAATTGGAATGTTGTATGGAAAAGAAGAATGGCTAAATAAATTACCTCCTTATCAGGGTGGTGGTGAAATGATTGCAACTGTTAATTTTGAAAAAACTACTTATGCTGATCTGCCCTACAAGTTTGAAGCAGGTACACCCAATATTTCAGGTGGAATTGCTTTTGGTGTAGCATTGGATTATATGAATGGTATTGGCTTTGAAAATATTGCAACTTATGAAAAAGAACTTTTAGATCTTGCTACTAAAAAACTTTTGGAAATAGAAGGTATAAAAATTTATGGACCCTTAGAGAATAAGGCTTCTGTAATCTCATTTAATATTGAAGGTATTCACCCATTTGATATAGGTACTATTATTGATAAATTAGGAATTGCAGTAAGAACGGGACATCATTGTACACAACCAATCATGGATTTCTATAAAATACCGGGAACTATAAGAGCTTCCTTTTCTTTTTATAATACCAAAGAAGAAATTGATATTTTTATTGAGGCTGTTAAAAGAGCGAGGAATATGTTACTTTAAATTATTTTTTGTTTTTTATACCTTTATTACTCATTTTAAAGCTAGCTTATGAAATCTTTTATTTTTATTTTACTATTAAATCTTACCACAAAATCATGCGATGAAACCAAACATATTTATATTGCAGACCACCTGGTTGACTGTGAAGGAGTAGCTCCTCTAAAATGTATGTTGATCAAAGAAAAAATTGTTGATGACTGGACAAATTTTTATAATCAAATAGAAGGATTTGATTATGAAGAAGGCTATGAGTATTTGTTAAATGTTAAGATCAAAACTATAAAAAATCCTCCTGCGGATGGTTCTAGCTTAAAATACACTTTGATAGAGGTTTTTGAAAAAAAGAAAACCAAAAAACAAATCACGTTAAATAACAAATGGAAAGTGATTTCTATGCAAGGCATAGACGATTTACAAATCCAACCTACTATTCAATTTGACGCGAAAGGGAAAAAGATTTCGGGTTTTGCAGGATGTAATAATTACTTTGGAAGCTATGATCCTGAATCGATTCAACTTGATTTTAGTAAAATGGGAATGACAAGAAAAATTTGTCCAGATATGACTGTTGAAAATGCTTTTGTAAACCAATTAAGAAATGTGTCGTATTACAAAATTGAAAACAAGGTGTTATCATTTTATGATGCTAATGATGAAATTTTGATCACATGCGAATTAGAATAATTTGTATCAAATAATAAAGCGAATAATTATACTAATATGTATTACAACATGAATTGAATTTGAAAGAAGTTTATATTTTATGGCAATTCGTAATCAGAGTTTCTTACAATTTTAATTTTCCATTTTGAGAGAATTGCAACTCATACCCTTCATCGATCAAAAGATCTTTCTTTTTTGATGATAAAACAGCTAATTGATCACAACGTTCATTTTGCGGGTGATTGCTATGGCCTTTTACCCATTCAAAATTTACTTGGTGCTTTTTATACACCTTTAAAAAACGTTTCCACAGATCAGGATTCTTTTTATCTTTAAATCCTTTTTTAACCCAACTATAAACCCAACCTTTTACAACTGAATCTATCACATATTTAGAGTCAGAGATGACCAGTATTTCCAAACCTTCCTTTTTTAATTGCTCTAAAGCAACGATCACCGCAAGTAATTCCATGCGGTTGTTGGTTGTTTTTCTATAACCTTGT
This sequence comes from Flavobacteriaceae bacterium, assembly GCA_030590765.1. GTDB lineage: Bacteria > Bacteroidota > Bacteroidia > Flavobacteriales > Flavobacteriaceae > Lutimonas. Next base: position 2,537 of record JAUVCP010000006.1, read on the forward strand.
GAGAACTCTTTTTTATACGGTTTACCCACCCATTCCATCACAATACCATAACCACCCTTACCGGGGTTTCCGCTACAAGCTCCATCCGTATATATATGTACATCCATTATTGCTCTTTCAAAATAATATCTTCTATAACCTTCGGGAAATTTTTCTGTTCCAAAATATGAATCTTCGCAGCAACACCATCTGGTGTATCATGATCTGTTAAAGGAACCGATTCCTGAAAAACAATTGCTCCTTCATCATAATTTTCATTCACATAATGAATGGTAATTCCAGATTCTTTCTCTTTATTAGCAACCACTGCCTCATGCACATAACTACCATACATCCCTTTACCACCATATTTGGGCAATAAAGCAGGATGAATATTAATTATCCTATTTGGAAAAATATCAATTAATTTAGATGGAATTTTTAATAAAAATCCGGCAAGAATCAAATAATCAGTTTCTTGTTTCAAAAAATTTACAAAATCTGATGAAAATAGCTCCTTTTTAGAAAAAACTCTATATGGAACTTTTAACCTGTCAGCTCTTTCAATCACACCTGCATTTTTATTATTTGTATATAAACAAACTACTTTTATATAGAGATGATCTTCAAAATAATTGATAATATTCTCAGCATTTGTACCTGATCCCGAAGCAAAAACTGCAATTCTAACCATCTGATTTAATTTTAATAACAAAGACAAAAAAAAGCATTTAAATTCATTATTCTACTATAAAAATCTTAAATTTATCATCTATAAAATTTCAAAAACAGATTTTTTGGACTTTTTATTGATTTAAATCGAAAATATATTATTTTTGCAGCATTAATTAAAATTAAAAAAATTAAAAAATTATGTCAGACATTGCATCAAGAGTAAAAGCCATTATCGTAGATAAGTTAGGCGTTGACGAAAACGAAGTTACTAATGAAGCTAACTTTACTAACGATTTGGGAGCAGATTCACTAGATACTGTTGAATTAATCATGGAATTTGAAAAAGAATTTGATATCCAGATTCCAGATGATCAAGCAGAAAATATCGGTACTGTTGGTCAAGCGGTTAGTTATATAGAAGAAGCTAAAAAGTAATTGAAATATAATCAATTAAATTACGGGTTTGATCAAATCAAATTGATTAAGCTCGTAGTTTTGTTTTTAATATTAAATAAATAATCCATTTTAAATGCAATTAAAACGAGTTGTTGTCACAGGTATGGGAGCATTAACACCTATAGGGAATAATGTTGATGAATATTGGGAAGGTTTGGTTAACGGAGTTAGCGGAGCAGCACCAATAACCTACTACGACGCATCTAAATTTAAAACTCGTTTTGCATGTGAGCTAAAAAACTTTAATGTTACAGATTATATGAACAGAAAAGATGCTCGAAAAATGGACAAATTTACCCAATATGCAATGGTTGCTTCGGATGAAGCTATTGCAGATTCAGGATTAGAATTCGATAAAGAAGACAGAAACAGAATAGGTGTTATTTGGGGTGCAGGAATTGGTGGTTTGGAAACTTTTCAAAATGAAGTTTTAGAATATGCCAAAGGAGATGGCACTCCCCGATTTAACCCTTTCTTTATTCCAAAAATGATTGCAGATATTGCACCTGGGCAAATCTCTATCAAACATGGTTTGCGAGGACCAAATTTTACAACGGTTTCAGCATGTGCATCTTCAGCCAATTCAATGATTGATGCATTAAATTATATTCGTTTAGATCAGGCAGATGTGATTGTAACCGGAGGATCTGAATCGTGTATTGCTATTGCAGGAGTTGGTGGATTTAATGCTCTTCAAGCACTATCAACACGCAATGATGATCCGACAACCGCATCAAGACCATTTGACAAAGATCGTGACGGTTTTGTAATTGGTGAGGGCGCGGGAGCAATGATTTTGGAAGAATTAGAACATGCAAAAGCTCGTGGAGCAAAAATCTATGCCGAAGTTATTGGTGGAGGTCTATCTGCAGATGCTTATCACATTACAGCACCACATCCGGAAGGAATAGGAGCGAAAGCTGTAATGGAAAATTGCATGCGAAATGCCGGAATTAAACCCGAAGAAGTAGATGCTATAAATATGCACGGAACTGCTACACCACTTGGTGATGTTGCAGAGTTAAAAGCTGTTAAAGCTGTTTTTGGTGATCATGCCTACAAGTTAAATATCAATTCTACCAAATCAATGACTGGTCATTTACTTGGTGCTGCAGGAGCTGTAGAAGCTATAGCTTCAATTTTAGCTATCAATAACGGTATTGTTCCGCCTACCATAAACCATTTTACAGATGATGATCAAATTGATCCAAAATTAAATCTTACCTTTAACAAAGCTCAAAAAAGAGATATCAATATAGCAATGAGTAAGACTTTTGGGTTTGGTGGTCATAATGCTTGTGTTTTATTAAAAAAATTCACTGATTAGAAATAAATGAATATCCTTCGCAAAATAAGAATTTCTCGATCTGATAAGGATGAGGAATTTTATTCTGCAATTAAAGAAGTAGTGGGTTTTAAACCAAAAAACATCAGCCATTACAAAGAAGCTTTCACACATAGTTCTTTAAAAATGATTAATCCTAAAGGAGGCTACCCTCTTAATTATGAACGTCTTGAATTTTTGGGAGATGCTATTTTAGGCTCAGTAATTGCAGACTATCTTTTTAAAAAGATCCCTAAAGGAGATGAAGGTTATTTAACACAAATGCGATCAAAAATTGTAAGTAGGGAACATTTAAATGAATTGGGTAAAGATCTAGGATTGATCACTTTTGTTAATAGTTCTGTTCCTAATCAAAATTTTGGCAATAATATCCATGGGAATCTTTTTGAATCTCTAATTGGAGCCATTCATTTAGATAAAGGTTATAAATTCACTGAGCAATTCATATACAAAGTTGTTATAGAGCCTTATGTTGATATTGAAAGACTGGAAGGGAAGATTACAAGTTACAAAAGTGTTTTATTTGAATGGTGTCAAAAGAACAAGAAAAAAATAAAATACAGTATTTATGAAGATACCGGGAACGACTTATTAAAACATTTTAGTGTTAAGTTATTTATCCAGAAGGAACTGGTTGCAAAAGGAAGAGCAACATCTAAGAAAAAAGCAGAAGAAATTGCTTCAAAAAGAGCTTATTATAAATTTCAAAATCTAATTGAAAAATAAATCTTTTTTGTTGTAATATAACTATTCTAGGTTTTCATTAAAGATAAATCAAAACCATCTTTATTTTTATAAAGATTTAAATTAAGAAAAGTGTCAAAAATTCACAGTTTTGATTTTGAATATGATCACGATTATATTTTAATAGGAATTCATACCACATTGAATGATTATCGACTCGCTTATTTTTTAAACAAAGAATTAAAATTATTTTTAAAACGATTTAAAGATGATCTAGATTTTCCATTGAAAAAATGTGGTTTCCCTTTTTATTTATATGAAGATAAAGCTTCTTTTATCTCCTGGTCACTGATATCAAATAAATATATTTCTGTTGATAGTGTTCAATCAGATGATAATTTGTTTAATGAAGAAACAAAAACTCGGTTTTTAATTCCAGAAAAGAAAAAAGTAGATTATTTTATCAAAATATGCGGATATATCAAAAATAAAAAACTGGAAAATATTTTATCAAAAATAAAAGAAACTGAAAAAATAATTACATCTTATACTATTGATCCCTATACATTAAAATCAAGGGACAATTTAATATTCTAGACAAATGAAAATACAAAAAAAGACAAAAATAGTTGCCACCCTAGGACCTGCTGTAGACAGTATTGAAAAAATGTAAGAAATGATGCTGGCAGGCGTTAATGTTTTCAGTATTAATTTTTCGCACGCTGATTATGATGATGTTGTTCAAAAAATAAAAGATATTAGATCTTTAAATAAAGAAAACAACTGGCATGTTGCTGTTTTAGCAGACCTGCAAGGTCCGAAACTACGCGTAGGTGTAATGGGCAAAAAGGTAAAACTAAAAAAAGGAGATGCTTTTATTTTTACTACGGAGAAATGTGAAGGCGATGAAGAAAAAGCTTATATGACCTACAAAAATTTTCCAAAAGATGTGGAAGCCGGAGAACAAATACTTGTAGATGATGGTAAACTATTATTTGAAGTAATTGAAACCGATAGGAAATCAGTTGTTAAAACTAAAGTCTTACGTGGTGGAAAATTAAAATCGAAAAAAGGTGTTAATCTACCCAATACAAAGATCTCATTACCGGCACTTACAAAAAAAGATGTAAAAGATGCTATTTTTGCAATCGAAAATAAAGTAGATTGGATTGCATTATCTTTTGTTAGAACCTCTGAAGATCTTATTCAATTAAGTAATCTGATCAAAGAAAGATCATCTTATAAAATTCCTATCATTGCAAAAATTGAAAAACCCGAAGCTGTTGATAATATCAACCATCTTACTTCACATTGTGATGGAATAATGGTTGCCCGTGGTGATCTTGGAGTAGAAATTCCAATGCATAAAGTTCCTATTATCCAAAAAATGCTGGTTCGCAAGGCAAAAGAAGCCCGAATTCCTGTAATTATTGCTACTCAAATGATGGAATCAATGATCACGAGTCAGGTTCCAACCAGAGCAGAAGTAAATGATGTAGCAAATTCAATAATGGACGGAGCTGATGCCGTAATGCTTTCTGGAGAAACTTCGGTAGGAGAGTTTCCTGTTGAAGTAATACAAGCAATGAGAGATATTATTGAAAGTGTTGAAGATTCAGATCTTATCCATAGCCCGGTGAATACCGTTGAATGTGTTAATGAACGTTTTATAACCAAATCCATTTGTCGCCAAGCTGCCTATTTAGCTGATTCTGTGGAAGCTACTGCAATTACTACTTTAACCAATAGTGGTTATACAGCTTTTCAGATTTCTTCCTGGAGACCAAAATCAAATATTTTAGTTTTTTCTGATAATCCCAGAATACTGGCAATGTTAAATCTGCTTTGGGGTGTAAAAGCTCAGTTTTACAACAAATTGGTAACTACAGAGAATACAGTGCAAGATATTAATAAAATAATTTTAGAAAAAGAATACGCAAACAAAGGTGACTTTGTAATTAATTTATCTTCTATGCCGGTTAAGGCAAGAGGAATGGTGAATACTTTGAGGATCTCACAGTTGTAAATTTAAAAGTTTCTTGTTTACAATTTTTCAGCCTGTTAGGCTATAAAACTGTTATATAACATTATGACTATACTAATAACGACATAAATTATAAGAAATCTATTTGATTGTTTTAACTGCTTATTTTCCTGTTTTAATTTTTCAATTTCACTCATGATATTTGTATTTTATTAATTGAACTCACTGTTTATCCTATCAATTGCATACCATCTTTTATCAGATGATCAATGATTTTATTTTGAGATAATTTTTCCAAATGTGAGCTTACATCTCCAAATAGCGTAGATTCTTTTCTCAACTTTAGTAATTCATATATCTCCAAAGGGAGTAACCATTCTTGCTTATGAGCCGATTTTAACTTCTGTAAAATAATCTCTAACTTATCTAAATCAATAACCTCTTTATCGCGAATTTCACTAATGTTAACATACATTTTATGTAATTCCCGCTCTTTTGGACTATAATAAACTATTTTATGTGTCTTTTCTTTTGGAGGATCAAATTGCAGACCATAACTATTTGGATCTGCTACTCCTGAAAATGCTGAAATAATGAAAGAACCGATAGCCATATCATAAACGCCCCAAGAAGGATCAAACAAAACCCGATCTCCCATTTTCACCGTACAGTTCCTAAAAGAGATCAAGATGATTTTCCCCTGTAAATTCCTTTTACCTGTTATGATCTCCCCTTCTACTTCTATTCCTCTCTCAAAAATCAATTTAGTAGATTTTCCCTCATAAATCCCATAGGCTTCCAAATCTGTAGGTGACATATCTTCAATGGCAATATTGATACCTTTTAATTTACCAACAGGTGATCCAAATCCATCTCTGTGATATTCTTTATCATGCCCAATCAATTCTTTATTCTTATATGCTAAAGCTGTTGGTCCGGTTGTTTTTATATAAACTGCTCTTTGATTTTCATCAGCAATTACCTCTGTAAATTTTCCCGATATCTGAATACCAGTACTCAATTCAATAGTTCCAAGATCTTTTGAATTGATCAGTTTTTCAACTCCTTTTAATCCACCGTTTCTTAGTGCCATTTTATTGGCAAATTCTTCTAAAACAAAACTCAAATGAGCAAAGTCAGGTGTCACAAAAAGTTGTGGTTGAGGTTTGGTGATATCAAAACCTATATTGGATGCATCTAAACTATAAGGTAATTTTTTAACCCTTTTACTCATACACCATTTACTTTCACCTATAGAGGAAAGCAATCCGGCTCCATAGATCTTTGGATTATTCAAACTACCTACCAAACCATATTCAACTGTCCACCAATGCATATTTCTAATTTTTGACATTTCACTTTCCTCATCCATATTTTCAGAAATGCTTTTTATGATCTCCTCCGCTTCTACCATATCTTTTTTATAAGTTTTAGGATCTTCTTTAATGATAGATAAATGTCTGATCGCTTCATATAATTCATAATCTTTTGCAGATGAGATCGCTTTAGATCCGATTTCTCCAAAACGCCTTAAATATTCAGCATATTCCGGATTTGCAATGATGGGTGCATGGCCGGCTGCTTCATGAATAATATCAGGAGCGGGTGTATACTCCATATGTTCCATGGTTCGAATATCTGCAGCAATAACCAATGTATTATATGCCTGAAACTCCATAAAAGCATTAGGAGGAATAAATCCATCAACAGAAACAGCTGCCCAGCCAATCTCTTTTAAAATGTGATTCATTTCTTCTATTTTTGGAATTTTATTTGCAGAAACACCTATTTTTTGCAGACCTGAAATATATGATTCGTGAGAAAAATCTTTTAAATAAACCATATTTTTACGCATTACATATCGCCAAATGGCTTGATTTTGAGAAGTATATTGATCATACGGTTGTGATATAATAAAACTTCTTAGGTGCTTAGGTAGTTTTTGTAATACCTTATTTGACATTTCTTTTTTCTTTTATTATATTGGTCATGTGGTAAAGTTAGCTTTTTTTCATATTAATATATTAAGGGAATTCTATTCACCTAAAAATAATTCTACTAATTTTACAAAAGTATCACATCAATTTTCGACGAACAAACAACCTAATTATGAGTTTTGGAGGTTCTGTTTAGGAAATGATCACTACACTTAAGAATAATAGTAGTTTAGTAGTTGGCAGAAGAAAAAAATATTTAAGAAAAAGGACAAATTTTAAAAAAGCTACTCCAGATCAGCTAAAAGGGATCAGAGAACAAATCAGAATTGAAAATCGTAAAACCCAATATCTAAATCATATATTTTGAAAAATTATTATATCATTATTCTTGTTTTATGGCTAAGTATAGTCTCTTGCAGTTCGGTAAAAATTATTGACAAACCTGTTATCATGACTCCAGAAAGAGATCAATTAACGCTTGAATATCTGGAAACCAGATTTGGATTAATTCAGGAAAAACCAATCATTAACCCGAAAATGGTAGTGGTTCACTGGACAGCAATTCCAACACTTGAAAAAACCTTAAATGCGTTTAATCCTGTAAAACTTCCTAACTGGCGTCCTGAAATTGCAAATGCTGGGGCTTTAAATGTTGGCGCTCAATTTGTAGTAGATCAAGATGGGAAAATTTACAGACTATTTCCAGAAACATATATGGCGCGACATGTAATTGGTTTAAATCACTGTGCCATTGGTATTGAAAATGTTGGTGGATTAGAGGATAAACCTCTCACAAAAAAGCAATTGAAATCAAATATTAAACTAATCAAATACTTAAAAAAGAAATACACTGCTATTGAATATGTGATCGGTCATTTGGAATATCAAAATTTTGAGGATCATGAATTATGGCTGGAAAAAGATGAGACTTATCGTACCCAAAAAACAGATCCAGGAGTTAAGTTTTTAAATAGTATTCGTCAAAAAACTTCAAAATACAACTGGAAACCTGTTCCTCAAAAAAATCAATAGGCTTACTGTAAATTAGATTATCAACAACTAAATATTATTTTTCAATGAAAAAAATACTTTTCTTACTTCTATTTATTCCATTTATGGGAATAATAGCTCAACAAATAAACATCTCAGAAAAGTTGTTTTCAGATTATGAATCTTACAAAGAAGAGGAATTAACAAATCGAAGATTTAAACATACTGAAATTCAACCTTTAATTAATAATTTGAAAACTGATAAAGATTTTCAAATCACTAACTTGGGTAACTCTATTGAGGGCAGATCTATCTCTATGATCAGCATTGGAAAAGGAAAAACCAATATCCTGCTTTGGTCACAAATGCACGGAGATGAGTCCACTGCTACCATGGCTATATTTGATATTTTTAATTATCTCAAAAAAAATAAAGCTATTCTTTCTAATATAAAACTTCATTTTATTCCCATGTTAAATCCTGATGGTGCAGAGAAATTCACTCGCCGTAATGCTATTGGAATTGATTTGAACCGAGATGCTGTTCAGTTACAAAGTCCGGAAGCTACAATTTTGAAATCTGCCCGTGATAGCTTGCATGCTGATTTTGGTTTTAATTTACACGATCAAAGCAAATATTACAACGCAGAACGAACCGAAAAACCTGCTACGATTTCCTATTTGGCTCCTGCTTACAATTATGAAAAAACGATCAACACCACCCGTGGCAATGCGATGAAGATTATTGTAGAGATGAACCGTATCATTCAACAATATGCACCCGGACAAGTAGGCAGATATTCTGATGATTTTGAACCTCGTGCCTTTGGTGATAATATACAAAAATGGGGAACCAGTACCATCCTGATCGAATCAGGAGGATATCCAAATGATCCCGAAAAACAATTTATACGTAAATTGAATTACGTTTCTATACTTGCAGCAATACATTCCATTTCTACAGGTAAATATAAAAATACTTTGATAAAAGAATATGAAAATATTCCAAGGAACGACCGAAAACTATTTGATCTGAAAATTACAAATCTTACTTTTCCACATTTGGGTCATGATTATACTGTAGATCTTGGTATCATGCGAAATGAAATAGAGAATCAAAAACATACCGATTTTTATTATCGTGGACAGATTCGGGATATTGGAGATCTGTCAACTTATTTTGGTTATAAAACTCTGGATGCTAAGAATCTTAAATTTAAAATAGGTGAAACATACCCAAAGATACTATCTGATTTTGAAGAATTTAAGAATCTGGATTTTAAAAAATTACTACAACAAGGTTACACCACAGTGAGTGTAGATTCTTTACCTGATGAAATTAGATTTACCCATTATCCTGTTAATATCATAGATTCACGTAAAATTTCAATTCCAAAGGACAATACAATTCCGAAATCTCCACTAGCGCTATATAAAAATCCAACGTTTTTACTCATCAAAAATAACAAAGTAGTTTATGCCATCATCAATGGGTTTATTTATGATTTAGCTAAGGATAAAAATGAAGTAATCAATGGTTTCGTAAAATAATATACTGTTTATACTTGTTTTATGAGAACATCATTACATATTTTATTCATTTGGTGTTGGTTTATTTCAATTTCATTATCTGCTCAAAATTATAGCGGAAAAGTAATTGGGGCTGAAAACTCAATTGAAATCTTCAATGTTCAAATCTCCGATACTTCTAAAAACATAGTTACAACGACTAATAAAAATGGTTTTTTCTCACTGACTAAATCTGGCAGCTATATTTTTTCAAAAACTGGTTACCATTCTAAAACAATTCTTATTGAAAATTCAAATTTAAATATTGTAAAACTACTGGAAAAACCAGAAGATTTAAATGAAATAATTATTAAAACCAGTAATTTTCAAAGTCCGTTAAAAAAAATAGCTTCAGCCATATCCATCATTACAACAAAAGAAATAACCAGTAATAACAGTACCAATATGGCATCTATTCTTAACATGGTTTCGGGTGTTTATATGCAAAGTGGAACACAAAATACCAACCGAATTACAATCAGAGGCATCGGTTCTCGAAATTTATATGGAACAAGTAAAATAAGAGCCTATTATCAGGATATTCCTCTTACAAATGGCTCAGGAGAATCAACCATTGAAGATATAGAATTAAACTCCATTGGAAGAGTAGAAATATTAAAAGGCCCTTCTTCAAGTCTTTATGGCGCGGGTTTGGGAGGAACGATACAATTGATTCCAAACAAAGGTCAGTTTGACGAATTTAATTTAAACATTGGTACACTTTTTGGATCATTCGGTTTGCAAAAATATAGTCTTAATGTTAATTTAGGAAACCAAACAAATTCTGCTAATATTATTTATACAAATACACATAGTGATGGTTATCGTGAAAATAATTCTCTTAACAGACAAGTATTTACACTCGCTTCAAATCATTTTCTTAGCGATAAGGACAAGTTTACTATTATAGCAAACTTCATTGATCTAAAAGCATATATTCCCAGCTCTTTAAATGAAGATGATTATATAAATAATCCGGAATCAGCAGCCTATACCTGGGGGAGATCTAAAGGTTATGAAGATTATAATAAGGGCTTGTTCGGACTTTCATGGCAACACGATTTCAATTTAAAAACAAAACAAATAACAAGTGTATTTACTTCATTTTTAAAATCTTACGAAGCAAGACCTTTTAATATTCTAAAAGAAAAAACAAATGCCATCGGATTGAGAACCAGATTTTTATCAGAAAATAAATTATTTAATAGATCTTTAAAATGGACAATTGGAGGTGAATTATTTTATGATCATAATTCCTATCAAACATTTGAAAATCTTTACAAAGATTTTCCACCTGAAATAGGTAGCGTTCAAGGTGAAATTTTAAGTGATTTTAATGAAGATAGATTTTATTCTAATTCCTTTATGGATTCAAAATATGAGCTTTCAAAAAAAACAATTCTTGATATTGGTCTGAACTTCAATCAAACTGTTTACAAACTAAAAGATGAATTTAATGATGATGCTATTAATTTTTCAGGAGATTACAGATTCGACATCATTATTTCTCCTAAAATAGGATTAACCCACCAAATAACTTCTAGTTCTATGATCTATGGAACGATAAGCCATGGATTTTCTCCTCCAAAACTGGAGGAAACTCTTTTGCCAAACGGACTTATAAATACAGATATTAAACCCGAAACCGGGTGGAATTACGAAATTGGAAGTAGAGGAAAAATTTGGAATAATATTTTCAATTATGAAATAGCAATTTATCAAATGGATGTTAAAGATCTTTTGGTGGCCAGACGCACTTCCGATGATCAATTTATAGGAGTGAATGCAGGTAAAACAAAATTAAATGGAATTGAAATGGATATCAATTATACCATTCTTAAATCTGAAAAAATAAAAATCACACATTCAAACTCTTTTAGTTTTAATAATTTCAAATTCAAAGAATTTAAGGTTCTGGAAAATGATTTTTCAGGAAATGATCTAACAGGAACTCCTAAAAATACTTTTAATTCTCAAATTTATTTTGAATCTGATTTTGGATTTTACGGTTTTTTAAATTACTACTATGTTGGTAAAATTCCGTTGCGAGACGATAATTTAATCTACTCTCAAAAATATCAACTGCTAAATGGGAAAATAGGCTTTAAGCCTAAAATAAACAGCAAATTAAAAATAGATGTCTTCGTTGGAATTAATAATCTATTAAATGAAAAATATGCTTCCATGTTGCTTATTAACGCAGGTAGTTTTGGCAATAAAGCTCCTAGATATTATTATCCAGGAGAGCCAATAAATTATTATACAGGAGTAAATTTGAAGTATCTATTTTAAAAATTGTAATTTTAAGCTATAAACTAAATTTCATGAAAAAAATTTACCTTCCATTATTGTTATTTTCTTTTGTTATAGCAAATTGCCAACGAAATGAAAATACTATCTATCAAAAATCTATTAATTACAAAGTAGAAACTGTTGTTGATAATCTTGAGATTCCCTGGGGAATGGCATTCTTACCAGATGGCTCTATGCTTATAACGGAACAGGAAGGGAAGTTAATTCACTTTAAAAATGGGACAAAAACCTTTGTTAATAATGTACCTAAAGTTTATTACGAAAATCAGGGTGGTTTATTAGATATTGAATTACATCCTGATTATGCTCAAAATGGCTGGATCTATTTTTCTATGTCTGCCAATATAGAGAAAGATGGCAAAAGTGGAAACACAACTATAATGAGAGCCAAATTACTTAACAATGAATTGATTGAACAGGAGATATTATATAAAGCAACTCCAAATACCAAAACTGGAAATCATTTTGGGTCAAGATTAGAATTTGACCGTGATGGGTATCTATATTTTTCTATTGGAGATAGGCATAAACGAGATGTCAATCCCCAAGACATAACAAGAGATGGAGGTAAAATTTATAGAATAAATGATGATGGAAGTATCCCTGCTTCCAATCCTTTTTACAACACAAAAGGAGCTAAAAAAGCAATTTATTCTTACGGTCACAGAAATCCACAAGGTATAGCATTACATCCTCAAACAGGAAAAATATGGACCCATGAACACGGTCCAAAAGGAGGCGATGAGATCAATATTATAAATGGAGGAAAGAATTATGGCTGGCCTAAAATTACCTATGGAATTAATTATAGTGGAACCAAAATTACTGATGACACTTCATTACCGAGTATGGAGCAACCGCTGCATTATTGGGTTCCATCTATTGCTCCAAGTGGAATGGCCTTTGTAACAAGTGATAAATACCCTGCCTGGAAGGGAAGTCTTTTAGTTGGATCATTAAAATTCAATTATTTGAATCGGGTTGTAATAGAAAACAATAAGGTTATAAAAGAAGAAAAGTTATTGGAGGATGTGGGACGTGTTAGAAATGTTAGACAAGGCCCTGATGGATTTATTTATGTAGCAATTGAGCAATTAGGGATTGTTCGTATTGTACCTGAATAAAAGCCTTTATCACAAATTTTTTATCTAGTTTTCACTTTTTTAGTCACTACAAAATTAGCTTTAATTTTACGTTACATTTTTAAATTTCAGTATCTTTGCAAATCATTTTTTAGAAATTATACAATGCAAAAGAAAGTAATGTTAATCATATTGGATGGTTGGGGAATTACCCAGAATCCAAAAGTTTCAGCTATTTATCAAGGAAAAACACCGTTTTTCGATTCTTTAATAAAAAACTATCCAAATGCAAGTTTACGTGCCGATGGATTGAATGTTGGTTTGCCTAAAGGTCAAATGGGAAATTCAGAAGTTGGCCATATGAATTTAGGAGCTGGTAGAATTGTTTATCAGGATTTTGTAAAAATCAATAACGCTGTTGTGGATGGTTCATTGGCAAATGAAAAACCATTGGTAGATGCATTTACTTATGCCAAAGAAAACAACAAAAAGATACATTTTTTAGGTTTGTTATCAGACGGAGGTGTGCATTCTCATATAAAACACACAAAAGGTTTGATCAAAGCAGCGAAGGATTTCGGTTTAACCGATGTTTATTTACATGCTTTTACTGATGGAAGAGATGTAGATCCAAAATCAGGTAAAGGTTTTGTTGCTGATATTGTAAAATATATGGATCAAACTACTGGAAAATTAGCAACCGTTTGCGGTCGTTATTATGCAATGGACAGAGATGAACGTTGGGATAGAGTGAAACTTTCTTATGATGTAATGGTAAACAGTATTGGTGAAAAATCAACCGATGCAGTTAAGAGCATGGCTAAAAGTTATGAAAATGGAGTAACTGATGAGTTTATCAAACCTATGGTTATGGTAGATGAAAACAACGAGCCAGTTGCAAAAATTGAAGAGGATGATGTGATCGTTTTCTTTAATTTCAGAACAGATCGTGGTCGCCAAATAACCCGTGCCCTTTCACAGGAAGAATTTGCAGAATATAATATGCACTCACTTCCTTTACATTATGTAACCCTGACCAACTATGATGCTTCTTTTAAAAATATTTCTGTGATTTACGATAAAGATAATCTGGTTGACACTTTGGGGGAAGTCTTAGAAAAAAATAATAAAAAACAGATTCGTATTGCAGAAACTGAAAAATATGCACATGTAACTTTTTTCTTTTCTGGTGGTAGAGAAAAACCATTTAAAGGCGAAAAAAGAATTCTCTGTCCATCTCCTAAAGTTGCTACATATGATTTGCAACCAGAAATGAGTGCCAAAGATGTTGAAGAGGCAATTATTCCTGAGTTAGAAAAACAAGAGACAGATTTTATTTGTCTGAATTTTGCCAATACCGATATGGTAGGACATACCGGAATCATGAAAGCAGCTCAAAAAGCAGCTGAAACTGTTGATGGCTGCCTGTCAAATATTATACCAACTGCTTTAGAAAACGGTTATACCAGCATTATTATCGCTGATCATGGTAACAGTGAAAAAATGATCAATGATGATGGTACACCAAATACAGCTCATACTACTTTTCCTGTGCCACTAATTTTGGTAGAACCAAACAAAGACCACAAAATCCATGATGGTGTCTTAGCTGATATTGCTCCAACAATACTCGAATTATTGGATATTGAACAACCAAAAATTATGACTCAAAAATCATTGTTAAAATAATAATTCTATGAAAAAAATAGCATTCATTTTTCTTGTATTAGTTCATTTTAATGGTTTTTCACAGGATCATGATGAAAAATTGTTAGTAGGCATTCAATCTAAAGAAAATTTTGAGCAACAACCTTTTGCTGAATGGTTTAATCCAAATTACAGTGGTGCAAAACTAGACGTATCAGTTGTAAACAAAATTAAAAAATATATGAAAGGTGTAACCATAAAAGCATTTATGGGAACCTGGTGTGGAGATAGTCAACATGAAATACCTGTTTTTTATAAGCTGATGGATGCTGTTAACTTTGACTATAATAATTTAAGCATGATCGCGGTAAACCGATCTAAAGAAACACCTGACAATCTTCAGGAAGGCATGAATATCACCAATGTACCAACTTTTATTTTTTTAAAAAAAGGCAAAGAAATTGGCAGATTTGTTGAATACCCAAGAGAGACCTTGGAAAAAGATGTACTTAAAATTGTAAGTGGTAAACCCTATAAACACTCTTACGAAGAAGAATAGATTTTAGTTTTTTAAAGTAAATTACAATACTTAGTTAAGTTATCAGTTTAATATTATGTATTCCCTCAGAATACATTAAATTTGTCAAAAATTGATCTGATCTATGCTACCTAAAAATTCTTTGATTATTGCTGTTGATTTTGACGGAACCATTGTTGAAGATGCGTATCCAAAAGTAGGCTCTGCAAAAATTTTTGCATTTGATACTCTACTGGAATTACAAAAAAA
>JAUVCP010000086.1 GCA_030590765.1 Flavobacteriaceae bacterium
CGTCATATCCATACAAATAGTTCCTACAATAGAAGCTTTTTGACTATTCACAAACACAAAAGACAAGCCATTACCTAAATTTCTATTTAAACCATCAGCATATCCTATGGGCAAAATAGCAATTTTAGTTGGTTTTTTTGCAATAAATCTACGATTATAACTAACTGTTTCTCCAATAGCTATATGTTGAATCTGAGAAATTTTAGTCTTCAAATTACATACATTTTTAAGTTTGGCTGTTTCAATTTCATCATTCCCAAAACCGTACAAACCAATTCCCAGTCTTACCATATCAAATTGTGCCTCTGGGTAATTGATAATACCTGAAGTATTTGAAATATGCTTTAACGGAGAGTAAGAAAGAACACTATTCAATTCAGTACTTATATTATCAAAAAGATTGATTTGTTGTTTTGTGAAATCTTCTTCATTTGGATCTTCACTAGCAGCAAAATGAGAATAAAAAGAGACAATATTCAAATTTGAAAATTCTTGAATATTGGATCTCAATTGTGGAATATCCGCTTCCTGAAATCCGAGTCTGTTCATCCCTGAATTGATCTTGATATGAACAGGGTAATTTTTCAATCCAGTTTTTTTAACCGCCGAATAAAAATTACTTAGTGTTCTAAAATTATATAAATTAGGTTCTAAATTATAAGCAATAATTCTATCAAAATTCTCTATTTGAGGATGCAAAATAAGGATAGGCAACTTGATATTTGCATTTCGAAGAGCAATACCTTCATCTGTGTAAGCAACAGCTAAATAATCAACATTTTGTTGCTCAAGTAATTTACCAATTAGAATCGAATCACTACCATAAGCAAATGCCTTTATAACAACTAATAGTTTGGTTGCATCTTTAAATTTTGACCTAAAATAACGAATATTATGTTTAACAGCTTTAGCATCAATTTCTAAAACTGTAGGATTATTGTTCATTTTTCTCTGATTCTTTCTTTTCTTTTTCCATTTGTATTGCTTTATAATAAGCAGCTCTGCTTAATGGTTCATATTCCTGAACTTCACCCAATAAAACCAGTTTATCATCAGATACGGTTCTATGGCTAAAATGAGCTAGATTACCTGTTTTGGTACAAACAGCATGTACTTTTGTAACATATTCAGCTGTTGCCATCAATGCTGGCATTGGCCCGAAAGGATTCCCTTGAAAATCCATATCTAGTCCTGCAACAATAACACGAACTCCCCTATTTGCCAAATCATTACAAATATGAACAATTTCATCATCAAAAAACTGAGCTTCATCAATACCAACAACATCAATATCATTAGCTAACAGGCTGATATTGGCAGAAGAAGGAACCGGTGTACAACGGATTTCAGATTCATCATGTGAAACTACCATCTCATCCGAATATCGAGTATCAATAGCAGGTTTAAATATTTCCACCTTTTGTTTGGCAAACTGTGCACGTTTAAGACGGCGGATTAATTCTTCGGTTTTACCAGAGAACATGGAGCCGCAAATCACTTCTATCCATCCAAACTGTTCGATATGATTTACTGTGTTTTCAAGAAACATAATGATGTTTAAAGATTAAAAATCTTTTTATATTTAAATTTGAGGTCAAATTGTTAAGAAAATCTTATTTTTATTTTGTAAAACAAAAGTAATGAATTTCTTTAGTAGAATATTCTTTTGAAAATGTTAATTTTGTGTTTTTGCAAAAAGAAAGGATTTGAATTAATTTTTTGTGTATGCCTATGAGTTTGATAGATGATCTAAAGAATTTGGCTCAAGAAATTCTTCTGTTAGATGAAGATGTTGACGCCAATATTTTACGTAAGAAAACATTAGTTCTTTTTGAAAAATTGACAATATTAGATTACCATAATAAATTGAAAGTATCGTCAGAAATTGAAAAGATCGAAAATTCTACTTCAGAAAAATCAGATCCAATTCTGGAATTAGAAAAAGAAGAATCTAAGATTGTTACAGCAATTGAAAATACTGATATACCTGAAATGGAATTGGAAACTAAACCTCCTGTTGATATAGAAGATTTATTTATTCCCACATTTGATTCCATAAAGGAAGATATGAGCCAAAAAGAAGAATTTAAAGACACTGTTACCATAGAGGAAACTGAAAGATTCTTTGAAAGTAAAAGAATAGAAAAAATTCAGAAAAAAGCTATAGTAAAACAAGTTGAAAAAGAATCAAAACAGCTTTCCTTACATGATAAACTCCTTAGCAATACTATACAAATTGGTTTAAATGATAGAATAGCATTTGTAAATAATTTGTTTAATTTTAGTCAGGCAGATTTCAATAAAATATTGAGTACTTTAAATGATTTTAACAACAGAAAAGAGGCTTTTGATTTTATTAATTATACTGTAAAATCAAAATACAACTGGAATGGTAAAGAAGATCTTGTTGAAAGATTTTTAACCATAATTGAAAGAAAATATTTATAGTTGATTTGTACTTATTGCAAAAGGAGTGAATTACTTTCTCTCTTTTTTCAATTTTCTTTTCTCTATCATTTTGTCTGTTTTTTTTGAAGTTTTATTCCCTAACGGCGATAAGGTGTTTACAATCCCACTTTGAAGAGTTTTCCATATATAACTACCAAATCCCATAAATTTTTCGTGTTTGTGGTACATTTTAGCAATTCTAACATCTTTGTTTTTAATTGGGTTTGAATTATGTAGAACTTGGGTAATAGCCCAACTTAAAAGTTTACTTTTTTCATGAGTTTTATTTCTGTAAACAACAGCATCCAGATCTTGATAAAGCATTTTCATTGTGCCACTTGCTGAATAATTATTTGCTTTAGCCTTAAAAGTTAAATGATCTAGATTTCCTTTTAATATTTTTAGCCCTAGTGCCGGATAAATTATTTTATCATAGTAGCTGAACTTTGAAAAGCCCAAACTTCCATCAAAATAAAATGTGTTTGTGTCGTCATTTAATGGTATTACAAAATTCAAATTCAAATGTCCTTGATTCAAAAGTTTTGCTTGCGTATTAAGTGTCATTGGTGTATTCGTATATTCCTTTATATTTGATATATTTTTTAATTTACCATGAATACTATTGATGGATAATTTCATCTTCATTTCCTTATGGGGAAATCGATTCTCTGCAAGTAAAAGGCAATCATCTAATTCAATATTATCAATGAAAATAGGCGTTTTCATCTCTTTAAGAAGTTGTTGTGGTAGTTTTTTAGCTATCTTTTCATTAAAAGGTTTTCGTTTGTCCTTATAAAATTCAAATGATCCTTTAGAAATAAAGATACTATCGATGAAAACCTGTTGTTTTTTTAACAGTCTGGACAGATCAAAACGGTATAATTGAATCAATTCAACATCAAAATTCAAAACCGGATCATTATATTTAAATTTATTTGCCAAAGCAATTTTTCCAGCAAATGGTTCTAATTTTAAGCCTTTTATTTGAATATCAAATGTTTTGGTATTTAAATTAAACTCTTCAATGGCAAGGTTATAATTTTCATTAGATACACTTAATGCTATATCATTTACCTTATAAATATTATCAATCAATTCAATTTTAAAGATCTGATCATGAACTTTTTTAAGTTGAAATCCGTCTAGATTAAAACTGGTAGGCTTATGCTGAAAAATGGGTTTATAACTAATTGAATCAACAACTGTAAATTGAATATTATTAAAATTAAATCTGTCAATTTCAAAACCGGAAATTCCTTTGATATAAATAGAATCTAAATCTATTGGTTGATTATCCTGTTTCGAATTTTGAGTATTACCATCCTTTTTATTCGTTTCTTTGATAAAAACATCATTGATATCAATTTCACCAAATCTAATATACTTATCTCTAAGATAATCTAAATAATGAATGTCATACACTTTTACAGAGCCTATAGTGATTTTTTTAATACTATCATTTTCTGTATTTGACGATAAAGAATCTAAACTAACATCTGATCTTAATCCAATAAAAATATTGCTAAGAGTAATAGATCTATCAAGTAATTTAAATTTTACATTGCCGACACTTGTAGCATACTGAATTGACTTATTATTGTTTATCAATTTTGCTATTCGATCTTCAACAAGGTTTGAAATAAATATTTTAGCCAAAAAAAGGACTAGCCCAATTAGGAGTACTATGATCAGACTAAACTTTAAAATTCTTCTCATTATTACAAATAAAAGAATAAATATAAATAGATTTTTTCAAATTTAACTATTTTATTTCATGATGTCCCTTAAAAAAATCTGCTATTAGTTCCAGATTCTTTTTACTATTCCCAATAAAAATTTGATTGTTAACAATTATTACTGGTCGTTTTAAAAAAGTATACTCTTCTAAAATCAATTGCTTATAATCTTTTTCTGATAAAGTTTCATTTTTAAGATCCATTGCTTTATACATTTTAGCTCTTTTACTAAACAAGCATTCATAGCTTCCTGATAGCTCTTTCATTTCCTCCAGCTGACTTACTGTAATAGCTTCTGTTTTAATTTCTTGTAAGGTAAATCCGTCGAGTGGAATACTTTTTAAAATTCTTTTACAAGTATCACAGGTTTTTAAAAAATAGATTTTTTTCATTATAAATTTAAAATTGGTTATTTTTAACAAAAATAAGAAAGATGAATTTAATATTTGAAACTGCTTTTTTTAACAGAAAAGTTTTAAGGGATTTATTGGAAGAATTAAGCTATGAACAGCTTACCATGATACCCAAAAAATTTAATAATTCCATCTTCTGGAACATTGCACATATATTGGTTACACAACAATTATTAATCTATGAGTTTTCAGGTCTTCCAAATACTATTGATGATAAAATAATAGAAAAATTCAGAAAAGGGACAAAAGCTACAACAGATATTTCTATGAAAGAAATTGAATCTGTAAAAAATCAATTAATCCCTGTAATTGAAAAAACCCAAGATGATTATAAAAATGGTGTGTTTAAAAAATATACACCATATCATACCAGTGTCAATATCTCTTTAAACAATATTGATGATGCTCTAAAATTCAACGCATTTCATGATGGAATTCATTTAGGAGTAATCTTATCCTTAAAAAAAATAGTGCTGTGAAGCTTTGTATATATGGATAACAAACAGTTTACAAATTGATTATGGACTTTAATACAAAAGTGATCCATGGAGGTCAGGTACATGACCCAAGTACAGGGGCAATAATGACTCCAATCTACCAAACATCTACCTTTGCTCAATCATCACCCGGGATTGATAAAGGTTATGAATATTCAAGAACAGCTAATCCAACCCGTACCGCTTTAGAAAATGCTTTGGCATGTATCGAAAATGGTGAATTTGGTCTGGCATTTACATCTGGTGTAGCTGCAATTGACGCCGTACTTAAAATGTTGAATCCTGGAGATGAAGTTATTTCAACCAATGATTTGTATGGTGGAACTTTCAGACTATTTACAAAGATATTTCAAAAATACGGGATCAAATTTCATTTTGTAGGAATGGGAAATCCTTACAAAATTGAAGAATTTACCAATAAAAATACCAAAATGATTTGGGTGGAAACACCAACAAATCCAATGTTAAACATTATTGATATCGAAAAAGTTTCTGAAATTGCAAAAAGACACAATACATTACTGATAGTTGACAATACTTTTGCTACTCCCTATTTACAAAAACCATTAGATCTTGGTGCAAATATTGTTATGCATTCTGCAACAAAATATTTAGGAGGTCATTCTGATCTTGTTGCCGGAGCATTAGTGGTAAAAGACAAATACTTAGCTGATGAATTGTATTTTATCCAAAATTCTACAGGTGCGATTTGCGGGCCTATGGATAGTTTTTTAGTTTACGTGGTATAAAAACTTTGCATTTACGTATGCAACGGCATTGTGAAAACGGTAGAGCTATTGCTGAGTTTTTATCTTCTCATCCTAAAATAGATAACGTTTACTGGCCTGGATTTAAAACCCATCCTAATCATAATATTGCTGTAAAACAAATGAAAGATTTTGGTGGCATGGTTTCTTTTACATTGAAGGGTAATAATTATAAAGATGCGATAGAAATATTAGAGAATTTGAGCATATTTACATTGGCAGAATCTTTGGGTGGTGTAGAATCTTTATGTGGTCATCCGGCAAGTATGAGTCACGGATCCATTCCTAAAAAAGAAAGAGAAAAAGTAGGAGTTATCTATTCACTTATTCGATTAAGTATTGGTATTGAAAGTGAAAAAGACTTGATTAAGGATTTAGAAAAAGCTTTAAAATTAGTTTAGTATTTTCCAAAAACATAAACGACACCCATATTTACAATCACCATAGTGTCATTAAAATCACTTGCAGAGTCAGCGGAAATATCATCTAAACCATCCACTTTGTCAGAGAAGAAATGTTGCCATCTGCCCTCTAATACCAAATCTACATCCGAAATACTATATCTAATTCCTGCTCCTACCGATGCTGCAAAAGTAGCATCCTTTTCTAAATAGATTGCACCCTCTTGCCATTTTGGTATCAATTCTTCATAAGGTTCTTCTTGTCCCTCTAAAGAAATTCCATCAAACAAAATATCAGGATCATAAAAACTATAATGAATCCCCACATTGATAAAAGGATTTAATTTATTATCGTTTCGATAATAAGAAGAATAATCTTCCATATCAAAAAAGTAAAACTCAAGGTTCGTACCAATATTATACATTGCAATAGTACCTGTCATTAGTCTCATTCTTTCATCATTGTAATCTACTTCATGCCGAATACTTTTATTATTCATATAATTGAATTCCGTTTTCAGTTTAAAATGAGTGGAAAAAAAACTAGAACCAGATCTCCAACTGTACTGAGATCCAAAAAATTTCAAATAATGAGTAATACCAAACGCCATTGTCGCAGCATTTGCACTTGGAAAATCATTTCGTTGTCCAAAATCAGTTTGATAAGATGCCATACCAAATGTAACTCCAGCTTCATGACTAAAACTTGATTGAGAAAAAGAAAACTCAGAGTACAATAAAGAAATAAAGACTATTAATAATGGTAATACTTTCTTCATAAGAATTCAGATATTTATTGAATACAATTATTTACAAATATAAAAAAGATATGTTTAAACAACCTATTTTAAACTAAAAACTTAAAAAATTGTAATTTATTGTAAACCCAACTCTTTTAATGGATCCCAAATCTTGTTTTCAAAATCAATAATTTGATTGTTTGTAACCATAATATTTTCATTTTCGAGTAGTTGCTTCATTAGGTTTGTCCCATTAAAATGATGTTTTCCAGTCAGAATTCCATTTTTATTTACAACCCGGTGCGCTGGAACGGTATTATCTATTCTTGAAGCATTCAAGGCCCAACCTACCATTCTAGCTGATCTTGGAGTCCCTAAATAATTTGCAATAATACCATAAGTAGTAACTTTCCCATAAGGAATTTGTTTTACAATTTTATACACCTTATCAAAAAAACCTTCTTCATTCATCATGTGAAATTTAAATTTAAAACCTTAGTAATTGGTTTTAAATTTTATATATGTAATTGGTTTATTATGCTTCAAATACTGATTTTCATAAAAAGTTTTAATAGAAGTAGCTTCTTCCGGTGGACTGCTGCTATTGTAAATATCATGATTGGCATACAAAATCTCATGTTCTCCTTCATGTAAAAGTCCGAGTAGATACCCATGCAAAAATTCACTATCTGTCTTTAAATGAACTATTCCTTCTTGAGATAAAATGGTTTGGTACTTTTTAAGAAAAGATTGATTAAGCAACCGGTGT
>JAUVCP010000109.1 GCA_030590765.1 Flavobacteriaceae bacterium
ATTTTTTGGCTTGAATTTTCTTTATTCAACAGTTCAAATTTTGTACATTCAATGCCATTTACTATTTCTTTCCCAACCTCTTTTAAAAGCCCCATAGCTTTGTGATGTTCATACGATTGTAAAGGATCGCTTCCCATGCTCATCGGACTTCCGGCTGAACTTTTTATCGCCATTTTTTGCTGTGGCATCAGAATAATTAATTCTTTTGAGCCTTTTTGTACTATTACAATACCTTCCTGACCGTTTTCATTAAATTCATAACGATAACCATCATCAGCCGAATAAACGATAAAATCTCGTTGTTTGTCCATGGTATTAAATACCATTTTTGCTTTAAATTGACTGTACCCATTCATGCTTACCAACAGAAACATGATTACTAATGGTTTAAAATAATTTGCTTTCATAATTTCTTTTATTTATTAATAAAAATGACTGTTAATTGATTTTACATTTTTACAAATTTGCTGAGCATATTTGTTTTGGCGTTCGCCATAGTTCAAACAAGTTTGGCTCTGCTCTCACTGTTTTACAAATTCAACCCTGCGGTTATTGGCTTTCCCTTCCGAAGTGCTATTATTATTAATCGGTTTGCTTTCGCCAAAACCTTTAAAACTTAACCGGTTGGCAGAAATGCCCATTTTAGCAAGCAAATTCATAACCGATTTTGCCCTGTTTTCTGAAAGGGTTTGATTTAGGGCTTTATCTCCATCGCTATCCGTATGACCTTCGATACTAAATTTAAGATCAGGGTTGTCATTCAGTATTTTATAAATAGAATTAATAACACCCATCGATTCGGGTTTGATGGTGGCTTTATTTACATCGAATCGGATTCCGTGGGTTACAATTTTTCGATCCTGAAGGAAACGATCGTAGTATTTTACACCTCCTTCGGCTATCCTTACATTTTTGACATAATAATGACCTTCCTGTAAGGTTCCGAAAATATATGTATATAAAGTAAGTCCTTTGGGATCAAAATCAATACGGGGAACATTTATTAAGCGTGTTTCATCATGATAAGCCTTTAGTTTACCCTGGGTATATGAAATCGCAATATGAACCCAACGCTTTTCGGGAAGTGATTGATCGGGAATTTTGCTCCAACTATTAGTCCATCCCATCTGATTATGTTGAATTTTTATTTGTGTATAACCTGATGGGCTACCTGATTTTTGGTTTTTTCTATCATAAAGGTTAACTTCAAAGGTGCCAACTCCACAATATAGATCTAACTCAATTGTAAATATATCCGGGAGATAATCTTTTTTGGGATCTTTTAAATATGGAATAATTCCAGGATTTCCAGCCCTAAACATAATGACATTTTCACCACCTAACTGAGCTATTTCAACATTCCCTTGTGTCAAATCCCAACGTGAAGGAAACTCTCCGTTCTCCTCTCCAAGAAGGTTATCTTCAAAGATTATTTTATCACCCGGCACAAAATCATATTTTGCCCAGTTAAGAAAAGGTTGATTTGTTGCATTTACATTCTTAACAGCATTAGGTTCATTTTTATTATTAACGGGTTTAGACTCAGAATTTGGGGCTTTCTTTTTGCCGTCTATAGAATCTTCTGCTTTATCAAACGCGTCATCAATTGTTTTATCGATACGCTTATTAGTTCGTTGATCTACTTTTTTTTCAATTTTATCTTCTACTTTTTTTTGTAATTTTTTTAAAATTTGTGCATTCACATTTTGTGAAACACTTAGAAGAAAAATTACTGTAAATGTAATTTTAAATAAAAGTTTCATCACTGGTAGGTTTTAAGTGAATTCTTTATAACATTAGATATATAAAGATCGGTTTGATTAGAACAAACCAATTTTTTTGTTAAATGAAGAGCTTTGTTGACTTAAAAAATTAAGCCAACTTAAAACAGGATAAAATCAAAACAGTGAAGAATTTAAATAAATATTTCATATATAGTAGGCTTTAAGGAGGTTAAAGTCTTAACTTTGACTCATAAATATACGAAAAATCACTATATTTAAATTGTGATATAGATCACATTTTAAGAAGGGTCACATGGGGAAAATTATACTTGAGCCTCCCTAAAAAAATAAAAATTCAAGGAGACTCAACTTTATAACAGTTAACCAATAATGAACATTTAGTTATATCCTAAAAAACTCACAATTAGTTTAAAGGATTAGCAACCACCTCAGCCTTGATTGAAACTACAACTGTAAAACTTACATCATCATCGTCCACAGTTCCCTCAATTTTTGCAGTAAATACATTTTTACTATTTAAAATTTGATTTAACGTATCAAATTGGCCTTCTGCTGAGTCTAAAATAATCTTTTTCCCAACCGTAACATCAAAATTAGAAATAGACCAGGAAGCAATTCTTGTACCTTGAAAAATGGATAATGTACCTGATTCAATTTTTACAGGTTTTGAAATTTTAGTAACAGTACCAGAAGCTTCTTGAATTTTAATTGATTTGATCTTATCTATATACTTATTAAAATTAGAATCACTTTTGGGATCAATATTAGATTGTTCTGAAAAACTGACTCCAGCAGCCATATTAGCAGATTTAAAATGTACTCCTGTAGCGGGTACCACTACATTCAAATCAGTACTCATATTAGATGTAAAGTCAATGTCTGCCAAAGATTCGATATCATCACAACTAGAGAATGATACTCCAATAAATAAAATAATAAGCGTTTTTAAAAATGTTTTCATAGTAATAAATTTTAAGATTAACATTACAGAATACAGATCAATTTTAAATCTATATTCATTTTTGTTTATAATATGTTTATGCTTTAGCAATACTAATTTATATTACAAAACTACATCAATAACGCCATATATTAAATGACACAAATGGGTCATTTTTAATGGTAAAAACTTGAGTTTATATTGATAAATTGAGTCCATTGTCAAATCCACACTCAATTTGCATAATAAATATTTTGGTCTGTTTATTAAGTTGACTATATGAAGTAGGGATAAGCCAACTTAGGTTATTGGAAGTTTGAAGGCACAAAACAATTTAAACAAATATTTCATTTTTTAGGTTTTGAGGGAACAAACCCTGTTATGACAGATAAATATACGAAAAAACAATGAGAATTGAGGCAAATTTTATTCTTTTTTAGAGTCGTCTTTATTGAGTATTTTTGCATTTCAAATAATTGGTTAAAGATGAAATTTATTTTATATGGAGAAACACAGAAAACATGCTAAACTAATTCGCAGAAATTACGGTAATTATGCAGTTAATGAAATTGCTTTTTTAGGTGCAAATTGCTCGGTGATAAGTGATCTGGTTCAAAATATTGTCAAAAAAATGCAAAATGAGATTAAAATTGCCTATGTTGATGCCTCTCATAATAAAGAAATAATTGCTCCAAATATTGATAATTTCACTTTTCATTCGTCTGGAAATTTAGGAACTACTTCAGCAGTTGAAATGAATCGATATAATGACAAGATCTTATTTTCAAAATATGATATGGTTTTTATCAATGGAAATCATTATCAGGGAGAGCAGCAGATTTTAATTTTAGATAATGAAAAAGAGGCTTCTGTATTGAAAAGAACAGAACAACTTACCAATATTCAATTTCTGATAAAGCTGAATAAAAAATCGAAAGTCTTTGATTTTTTAATCGAAAAGTATCCGGGAATAAAAAATCTAAAGGTTTATTCTATTGATGAGTTAGATCATATTTCAAAACATATCAAGGCTATCATTCAACAAAAAATTGCCCCGGTGCAAGGTTTGGTTTTAGCAGGAGGGAAAAGTATTCGAATGGGAACTGATAAAGGGCTGCTTAATTACTTTGGTAAATCTCAACGTGATTACGCTATTGAATTACTGGAAAAACTAAATCTAAAAACATATTTATCTGTAAGAAAAGAGCAAAATATCTCTGATAAAGCAACTGTTGAAGATGTTTTTTTGGGATTAGGCCCATTCGGAGCGATCAGTTCTGCATTTCAAAGTGATCCAAATATGGCCTGGATGGTCCTGGCAACCGATCTTCCTTATGTAGATGAAAAAGTGATCAAATTATTATTGGAGAAAAGAAATCCTGCTAAAATAGCTACAGCAATTAAAGGAAAAAATAAACAATTCCCTGAGCCACTTATCACCATCTGGGAGCCCAAAGCATATCCCATATTGCTAAATTATTTAGCTCTTGGAATATCTTGTCCACGAAAGGTTTTGATCAATAATGATGTAGAAATTGTAGAGATTGATGATGATTTTATCATTAATGTAAATACTCCTAAGGAATTTGATGAGGTAAAAAAGAAGTTAAATGACTAAAACACTTCATATATTAAATGGTGATAGTACACATACTATTTTTGAGAAATCGTCTTTACCTGGAGATGTTGTAATATGGCGTGAAATGCTATGTGAAGGGGCTGTTGTAAATGATGTTGGGAGTGATCAATTCTGGAAAGAAAGGTATTCTTATTTTGCAAATGAATTAGGAATTGAAAAGTTAGACTATTTTGATAAAACGATTAAGGAAATAATTCGATTGGAGGATGTTTCAAATTATAATGAAGTTGTTCTGTGGTTTGAATATGATTTATTTTGTCAGGTAAATTTGATGGCTCTGTGTTCTTATTTATTAAAATCCTATAGAAAAGATGTTAGGTATTATTTAGTTTGTACGGGAAAAGAAAAGGAAAAATCACAGCTTCAAACCTTAGCTGATTATTCGGCAAATGAATATCAAAATCTTTATCAAAAAAAAACAAAACTTTCACGAAATGATCTTTTATTTGCTCAAAATGTATGGGAAATTTATGTGTCAAATGATATAGATACTTTAAAAGATTTTAACTTTAACCAAAACAAAAAGTTTATTTATTTACAAGATGCAATCAATCAACATATTCAAAGATTTCGTGCTGAAATTGGTTTGAATCAAATTGACAAAACAATTCTTTCATTTATTGATTCAGGTATTCATGATAAAAAAGAACTGATAAAAACACTTTTATATTGGCAAAAGGAGGAAACAGTTTATGGTTTTGGGGATTTACAATACGAGATTTATTTAAAAAAATTAAGTGATTTTATTGATATTGAAGATGGAAGAATGAATTTGAATCAAAAAGGAAAGGAGATTATAAAATGAAAATAAGTAAAGAAGATCTATTCAAACGACAAATCATTTTAAAGGATTTTGGTGAAGAAAGTCAGCAAAAACTACAGCAATCAACTATTGTAATTGTAGGTTGTGGAGGATTGGGAAGTGTTGCAGCAGTTTATCTTGCGGCAAGCGGAGTTGGAAATATTCGTCTAATTGATTTTGATGTGGTGGATGTAAGTAATTTACACCGGCAGGTATTTTATAAAACTGAAGATATTGGAAGATCAAAAGCGGAAGTACTGGCGAAGCATATCAACTCTATCACGCCTTTTGTAAATATTACAACAAGTGATCAACCCATTACAAAAGCCAATATTTTTGACCAGATAGATGATTACGATGTTGTCATAGACTGCACCGATAGTTTGCCTACCAAGTATCTGTTAAATGATTATTGTGTTATAACCGATCATATTTTGGTTTATGGATCCCTGTATAAAAATGATGGATATATTGCCAGTTTTAATATCCCTGAAGGATTGTATAATTCAGCAAATTTAAGACATGCATTTCCTAAAATGCCAAAAGAAGTAGTTCCAAGTTGTTCTGAAATTGGTACTTTAAATCCAATCGTTGGTATTATAGGTTTGATGCAGGCAAATGAGGTTATAAAAATTTTGAGTCAAACAGGAGAACCATTAAAAAATCAACTTCTTATCTATAACAGTGCAGATAATTCACAGTATAAAATGAAGTTTGAAGTTGAAAAATCTTGCGATAATATTGGTAAACGAGGAATTTTAAAGATCTTTAAAAATGATGAATATTTAGATCCTGCTTGTGAAATTCAGGATGAAAATTTATTAGTTTCGATGACTGATTTAAAAAAAATGATGCTAGATTAAAATGTAGTCATTATATCTGTGGTCGATGAAATACCTTCAAAATTACCTTTTAAAGTAACCAAAGAATTACCTATGTCAAACTTTGATGTAGATAATTTGGAAATTGATTCAAATAAAAATTATATCATCATATGTAAGAAAGGTATATTGAGCTATACAGCAACCCAACTTTTAAAAGATAAATACCCTGATTTGAATGTGTTAAGTTTAAAAAACGGAATAAAAAATTATTAACTAATATTCATCAGGAGAATTTTAAGTTACCTGATGAATTTCTTAAATATCTATGAAAAAACCTTTAGAATTTTATAAGTCTGAAAAACAAAATTTTGAACGGGAATTAAGTTCACTCAGGAAGAAATTAGCAACATCAAGCACTTTGAGATTGTTGGTTTTTTTTAGCATTGTTGCAGGTGTTTACTTTTTCTTTGGAAACGGTAAACTAATCCTAGCTGTTTTACTCATTGGAATCCCATTATTTCTTTATCTGGTTTCCAAGCATTCTGATCTGCAAGAAAAAAGAGATCTTGTAAAAAAGCTGATCCAGATAAATAGAACTGAAATAGCTGCCTTAAACGGTGACTATTTCTCTCTAGATGAAGGAAAAGAGTTTATAGATCCATCTCATTTTTACAGTTATGATATCGACCTTTTTGGAAGAGGATCCTTTTTTCAGTACTGTAACAGAACCACAACCAATGAGGGTAAAAAGAAATTAGCAAATATCTTGACAAAAAATGAGGTCACTGATATAGAAAACAAACAGGAAGGAATAAAAGAACTATCGAAAAAACCAAAATGGCGTCAGCATTTTTCTGCTTTAGCAAGTCTGGTAAAAGTAGAACACCCGGCAAAAGATATCATCAACTGGATACACAATTATAAAGCTGTTTTCCCAAAACTTGTATCTTTTTTACCAAATTTATTTTCAATTATTTCCTTGATAATTATTATTTTGGTAAGTTTTGATTTGGTTTCTGGTCAATTGTTGGTTGTTTGGTTTTTTATTGGT
>JAUVCP010000359.1 GCA_030590765.1 Flavobacteriaceae bacterium
ACTATGTTTTTCTTTTAAAAGTTTAGTTAGTAAATTAGTAAACATCAAGGCATCATCAACACCTAAATTAGGGTTATAAGTAAGCCCAAATCTATCTAATTCATCATTTTCGCGATACATTCCTTGTGCAGTAGTAAAAGGTGTATAAATATGTCGTTCATCTCTATCGCCTCCTGGATCACTAAAAACACCTATTACCTTATAAGATATCCCATCCAGCGTAATATTTTTACCCAAAGCACTTAAACTACCAAACAAATCTTTTTCAACCAATCTTCCAACGGCAATTACCTTGGCTCTTCTTTTTAGATCTAAAACACTAATAAATCTTCCACTTTCAACTATTGCAGATTCCAACGGTTGATAATCTGGGTAAACACCTCTTACCGTATATCTGTTTTGTTCACCTTTATAAATTGCCTGAACATTGTTTCTTTCAATATTTGGACTAAAGAATTGAATTTCATCTTCAAATTTCTCGTTGATAAACTTGATATCATCATTTTTAAATTGAATTCTTCTTCCACTTTGTAATCCTTTGTATGGTTTCGTAGTTCTACCTGATCTTATATATACAGAATTTTGAGCATCAGAAGCAAATTGTTTTTCAAATGTATGTTTTAAGCCATTTCCTACACCAAACAATAGTGTAAAAAGCAAAATAGCAAAAGCTATTGTAAAACCCGAAAGCACAGTCCTTAACTTATTCTTACTTAAGGTTTGGAATATTTCTCGCCAACGATCTAAATCAAACATTTTAAGCTTTTTGTTTTTTATTTACTTTTTCATCACTCATAATGATACCGTCTTTTAATCGAACAATTCTATCGGTTTCAGCAGCTATATCTTCCTCATGTGTAATCACAAAAACAGTCATTCCTTCACGATTGATCTCTTTTAATAATTCCATTACAGAATTTGAAGTAGAAGAATCCAAAGCTCCTGTTGGCTCATCAGCCAAAACTACTTTCGGATTTGTAACTAAAGCTCTGGCAATTGCTACTCTTTGTTTTTGACCTCCAGATAATTCACTTGGTAAATGATTTGCCCATTCTGTTAAGCCTACCTTATCTAAATACTCCATTGCAATTTTTTGGCGTTCTTTTCTTCCAACCCCTTTATAATAAAGAGGTAATGCAACATTTTCTAAAGCATTTTTATAAGTGATCAAATTAAAGGACTGAAAAACAAAACCTAAAAATTTGTTTCTTAAAATAGCAGCTTTCTTTTCGTCAAGATTTTCAATTAATTGCCCATTTAAAAAATATTCTCCTTCATCATGATTATCCAATAAACCTACAATATTCAACAAAGTAGATTTACCGGAACCCGAAGATCCCATAATGGAAACAAATTCTCCTTCTTTGATATGAAGATTTAAACCCTTTAAAACATGTAGTGATTCTTTACCCATTGGGTAAGATTTATGAAGATTTACTAGTTTGATCATTATTATATTTTATTTTTGCAAAATGATTAAAACAAAAAACAAATCTGTTATTTTTTATGATGGAGAGTGTAATTTATGTTATAAATCTATTCAATTTATTATAAAACACGATCCAAAAAAACAGTTTTTATTTGTTTCCTTTCAATCAGACGCCACAGCTAAACTTTTGTTACAATTATGCAACAAAAATACTGTGTTAAATTCTATTGTCCTTATTGATGACAATCTAATCTATAAAAAATCTACTGCTGTACTTTTCATTTTAAAAAAAATTGGAGGTATTTGGGGGTTATTCTACTTTTTAAAAATTGTACCAAAAAGATTTAGAGATTTTATTTATGATAAAGTAGCCATGCATAGATATAAATGGTTTGGAAAATGTGATATTTGCCATATGGAAGATACTTATAAAAACGAAAACAGGTCTATCTAAATTAGATAAACCTGTTTTCTCAATTAATCCCCTTTTTCTTATATAATGTAATCCCTTTTTTTTGAAAAATGTAATCCCTTTTTTTGAAAAATGTAATCCCCTTTTTTTTGTATATAATTATAATTTCGTTATCAAACTTTGTTCTGTGTACAATGGTATTTTAACTCGTGTTTTACCCCAGCCTAAGACCATTTGAGATCCGTAGCTCTTTGCCAAAAATGTAATGGAAAAATTGTTTAACATCTCTCCTTCTAGGGCAGGTACTTCTATTTTTGCAATATCATTCTTCGGATTATAAAAATATGAACCATATGTATCTAATTGTTTACTCAAAATAATTGTCCAATAGTTTTTATTTGGAATAGTGTAAAGAACATAGGTTCCTGCTTTTACATATTTATTTCCAAACATGATATCGTTATAAAACTTAACTTCAGTTGCTTCATTAGATCCTGTTCCCCAAACTTCTCCAAATGGTACTTGTGTTCCAAATATTACTTCATCTTTTGCTTCAGGTCTTCCGTACACAACTTTTATTTGCGGACTTGCTGCTTCATTGTTTTTAAAATAGGCTATGTCATGTGGGTTTTTATCCAATTGATCAAATGACTGTGCATTCATTTTATTTACAATAAATAACATTGATGTGATAGCGATAACGGTGGTGTATAATTTTAATTTTTCCATTTTTTGCTTATTTGTGAATCCTTATGATTAATAACTGAACTCGTAATTTGAATTTAATAGTGTTTGGTTAGTTGATTCTACCAGATCAGGAATCCCCCTTTTTTTGATTGTTGATCGTGATATCAGATGTTATGACAAAATCTTGGGTATAAACTTTCAATGTGTAATTTCCATCCTCCAGTTTTGCTTTATCAATATCACAAATTTTACCTTTATTTCCTGATTTGTGAACCAATTCATGATTTGCGAGCTCCAGTATCTCATATTTATAAAAATTATCAGCCGAAGATAATTTTAAGATATTAGAGTTTTCTGATTCAATAATTGTTATGGCTTCTTCTCCGTTAGGAAAATTAGTAATATACTTAGTAACTTTCCCTTTGTTTGCAGAGTTGTTTGTTTGTGAGAAACCAGTTAAACTTATTAATGTGATTGCGATGATTAAAATTGTATTTTTCATTTTTATTATTTTATTTATTAGTAATTGAATTTTATTATT
>JAUVCP010000115.1 GCA_030590765.1 Flavobacteriaceae bacterium
TTAGCATATTCTTTTAATGCCTCAAAATTTGGCACCATTAATGCCGAAACAAACTTCTTTTGATCTCCAATTATGGCTATTTGATCTATAAAGGCATCATTTATCAGTACAGTTTCTAACTTTTGTGGTGCAATATATTTACCTCCTGAAGTTTTCATTAAATCTTTGATCCTATCTGTAATATACAAATTTCCTTGTTTGTCAATTCTACCGGCATCTCCTGTTCTTAACCATCCATCCACAAAAGTATCTTCGGTTTGCTTCGGTTTTTTGTAATAGCCTTTCATCACACCTGGTCCTTTTACTAAAATTTCATCATTAGCTCCAATTTTTATCTCTGAACCAGCAATGGTTTTTCCCACAGAAGCAAACTCTATATCTGTATCACCAAAAAGTGTAACAGTTGCCATTGTTTCCGTTAATCCATAACCTACTTTTACATTTATCCCTATTCCGTGAAAATATGCTACAATACTGGCATCTATAGGTGCTCCACCGCAAGGCATCATTTTAATATCACCTCCAAAAATATCTTTTAATTTACTCAAAACAAGCTTGTTGGCAATTTTGTATTTCAACTCTAAAGGAGTTGGAGGTTTTTTACCAAACCTTTTGTATTGATTATTGTACTTTTCACCAACTGCAACAGCCCATTTCATTAACTCTACTTTTATAACCGAAGATGTATTGACAATCTCTTGAATTGCTCCATAAATTTTTTCATAAAATCTCGGAACCGCACACATATAATTTGGTTTTACTTCTTTTAGTGCATTGGCAATAAATTTTGGATTCTCATTAAAATAAACTTCTATCCCATTATGTAAACAAAATAATACCCAATTATGCTCAAATACATGTGACAGCGGTAAAAAACTCAATGAAGATTCTTTATCAGAAAATTCCAATTCTATTTCATGTGCTTTGATTGTATCTACAAAATTTGCATGATCTAACATCACGCCTTTTGGTTCACCCGTAGTACCCGAAGTATAAATAATACATGCCAGATCAGAAAGTTTACACTCTTGATATCTGTTCTGTAGTTCTACGGTTATTTTTTCATTTTGTTCAATGGTAATAAAATCCTTTAAATAAACAGACTTTTCTTTATTGCTAAATTCTATATCATTTTTAAAGGCAACGATCAACTTTAAAAATTTGTTATCCTTTAAAAGTTTAACCGCTTTGTCATATTGCTCCTGTTCTCCAACAAACAACACATTAATTTCTGCATCATTCACAATATATTCAACTTCTTTAGCCGAATTTGTAGCATAAAGCGGAACGGTTACAGCTCTTATACTCATAATAGCAAGGTCTGTAGTGATCCAATCCGAACTGTTTTGTGAATAGATCGCAACATTTTGTTGAGCCTCAACTCCAGCTTGTATAAGTGCAAGTGAAATTTGTTCTATTTGGTTTCCAAAATCTTTCCATGAAATTCCATGCCATTCTGATTTATCCTTATAGTAAATAGCATTCTTTTGCTGGTATTGCCCTATTGTTTTTCTAATATTTGCTCCGAGATTCTGGTACTTCATGGTTTGTTTTTTTACGAATCATTTCCAAATTATTGCGACTCAAAGATCACATTAATTGAACTACTTATTTTTATTTTTTTAAATTTTAAGATTAGCATCAAAAGTACGATAAAAAATACAACCTTAAATTTACTGAAAAATAACTAAAGTATAAGGAAAACTATCTAATTATCAAGGTGTTTCGCCTTTAAAAAAAATTAAAACAATTTGCAGAAAACTCATAAGTAATTCACTAAATTTGCACCCGCCTTTAAACTAGGCAAAATTATTAAATTTTACAAAAAATGTATAGAAGTCATCACAACGGAGAATTGAGACTAGAGAATGTAAACCAAGAAGTTACTCTGTCTGGCTGGGTACAAAAAGTACGTGATAAAGGTTTTATGATCTGGGTAGATTTGCGAGACAGATATGGAATCACACAACTGATATTTGATGAAGAGCGCAGCGATAAAAGTATTATGGAGCAGGCAAAAGCTTTGGGAAGAGAATTTGTTATTCAGGTAACTGGTACTGTTATTGAGCGTGAAGCTAAAAATTCAAATATAAAAACCGGTGATATTGAAATTCTGGTTTCTAAATTAACTCTTTTGAATTCGGCTAAAGTTCCTCCGTTTACCATTGAAGATGACACAGATGGTGGTGATGAATTACGAATGAAATATCGTTATTTGGATATTCGAAGAAATCCGGTTCGTGAGAATTTAATTTTCAGATCAAAAGTGAGTATGGAGGTAAGGAATTACCTTAGCAAAGAAGGTTTTATTGATGTAGAAACGCCTTATTTGATAAAATCAACACCCGAAGGTGCACGTGATTTTGTTGTTCCATCTCGTATGAATGAAGGTCAGTTTTATGCCTTACCACAATCACCGCAAACATTTAAGCAATTGTTGATGATAGGCGGAATAGACAAATACTTTCAAATAGTAAAGTGCTTTAGAGATGAAGATCTAAGAGCCGATCGTCAACCTGAATTTACACAAATTGATTGCGAAATGGCCTTTGTTGAGCAGGAAGACATTTTAAATGTTTTTGAAGGTTTAACACGTCATTTGTTAAAAGAGATCAAAGGAGTAGAGGTTGGTGATTTTCCCAGAATGACCTATAAAGAGGCCATGAAAACATATGGTAATGACAAACCGGATATTCGTTTTGATATGAAATTTGGCGAATTGAATGATCTTGCAAAAAACAAAGGATTTGGAGTTTTTGATTCACAGGAATTAGTGGTTGGAATAGCTGCTCCAGGTTGTGCAAACTATTCCCGTAAACAAACCGATAAACTGATCGATTTTGTAAAACGTCCACAGGTTGGTGCCAATGGAATGATATGGGCAAAATATAACGAAGACGGTACTTTTAAATCATCCGTTGATAAGTTCTTTAATCAGGAAGATCTGGCTGCTTGGGCAGATAGACTGCATGCTAAAAAAGGAGATCTGATGCTGATCATGGCAGGTGATGCAGATAAAACACGAACACAATTAAGTGTTTTACGCATGGAAATGGCAGAAAGATTAAACCTGAGAAATCCTAAGGAATTTGCCCCTCTTTGGGTGGTAGATTTCCCTCTTTTAGAGTGGGATGAAGAAACAGGAAGATATCATGCAATGCACCATCCGTTTACTTCACCAAAACCGGAGGATATGAACATGTTGGAAACAAATCCTGGTAAAGTAAGAGCAAATGCCTATGATATGGTTTTGAATGGAAATGAGATTGGTGGAGGTTCTATCAGAATTTTTGATAAAAAAATGCAATCCAGAATGTTTGATCTACTTGGTTTTACAAAAGAAGAAGCTCAAAATCAATTTGGGTTTTTAATGAATGCCTTTGAATATGGAGCACCACCACATGGAGGAATTGCATTTGGATTAGATAGACTGGTAGCCATTTTAGGCGGACAAGAAACGATTCGTGACTTTATTGCTTTTCCTAAAAATAATTCAGGAAGAGATGTGATGATCGATGCGCCATCTAGTATTGATGAAATGCAGCTAGAAGAACTGAATTTGAAGTTGGATTTAAAAGATCTTAAATAAAAAAAAGGTGATTTACCATAGAAAATCCCATTTTTATTCGTTTTTTACTATTTTAGTGTTGCTTATTTAAGCCTTATAAAAAATCAAATCGTTATCAAAAAAATGGAAGATCCCTATTAACTTTATGTTTATTGGTTCAAATACTGAAAAATTTCCTTATAAAATAGAGGATTTAGGTGGAGTTAGATTAATAATTTAAAATGCTACAGTTTCCTTTTTACATAACTATTCCATATAAAAAAATGTAAATTATATAAATATACATGCCAAAATTAAGAGTGCTGATAAGGAAGTTTTATAAATGGAGATATAAACATATCTCTAACAGTCAATTCATTGGAATTGCAAGTGCGATCATTGGTTTTTTGGCAGGACTTGGTGCGGTAGTAT
Source organism: Flavobacteriaceae bacterium (assembly GCA_030590765.1). Classification (GTDB taxonomy): domain Bacteria; phylum Bacteroidota; class Bacteroidia; order Flavobacteriales; family Flavobacteriaceae; genus Lutimonas. The sequence goes on from JAUVCP010000115.1 coordinate 3,980, forward strand.
TAAAAAACTTAACCCACTTAATTCAGGAATTACTGGAGGGAGAATTTATCAAAGATATCCATCAGATTTTTTATTTTTTATTCCCTATCATAGGGTTGTTTCTGGTGATTCTTACCATAAAATATATTATTAAAAAACCTGTTGGTCACGGTATTCCTTCAACACTATTTGCTATTTCCAAATTGAAAGGTATAATGCCAAGTTACCAAATGTGGGGCTCTATAATTACAGCTCCGTTAACCGTTGGTTTTGGAGGGTCAGTGGGTTTAGAAGGCCCTACAGTTGCAACTGGAGCTGCTTTAGGATCTAATTTTTCAAGATTATTTCATTTGAACCAAACAACACGAACTTTACTGATAGGTGCTGCCGCAGCAGGAGCAATGTCTTCTATATTTAAAGCTCCAATTGCTGCAATTGTTTTTGCTGTTGAGATCTTTAGTCTGGAATTGACTTTAGCCTCTATGGTTCCATTATTACTGGCATCTATTACGGCAGTATTAACATCTTATTTCTTTTTTGGTGATGATGTTTTACTTCACTTTCAAATACAAGATAAATTTGCATTAAATGATGTAACTTTTTATGTTTTATTAGGCGTTACTTCATCTATGTTTTCCATTTATTTTAGTAAGGTTTATTTTGCTATTGGAGATTTTTTTAAAAAGTTTGGTAGTCCGTACAAACGCTTATTAATTGGTGGAATTTTATTAGGCGCCATTGTTTACCTTATTCCTCCTCTTTTTGGTGAAGGTTTTGCAACCATAAATAACATCCTAAAAGGAAATACTGCAGATATTGTTTCCAATAATATTTTTCATACGGTTACTAATAATATCTGGTCTATTATAGCATTACTTTTTGGATTGGTAATGTTTAAAGTAGTGGCAATGTCTCTCACTTTTGGAGCTGGTGGTGTAGGTGGTGTTTTTGCTCCTACCTTATTTACAGGAAGTATATCAGGATATATATTTGCCTCCGTTGTCAATCACAGTAACTTATTTGATCATCAATTATCATCCACAAATTTTGCTATGGTTGGTATGGCAGGGTTAATGGCAGGAGTATTACAGGCACCTTTAACTGCCATATTTCTAATTGCTGAAATTACAGGTGGTTATGAGCTTTTTGTACCCTTAATGATTGTTGCTTCTATCTCCTTTTTAATTACAAAACATTATATTCCACATAATATTTATGCTGCCGAATTAGCTAAAAAAGGTCAGTTGATAACACACGATAAAGATAAAAATGTATTGATGATGTTAGATTTAGATAAAGTTATTGAAACTAACTTTGTCAATCTTTCTCCTGATATGAATTTAGGAGAAATCGTTAACAATGCAGTAGCAAAGTCTACGCGAAATCATTTTCCTGTGGTGAATGATGAAAATGAATTCTTAGGTATACTTTCTCTTAATGATATAAGAAGTGTCATGTTTAATAAAGATTTGTACGAAACAGTACAAGTTAGAAGTTTAATGCATGCTGCAACCGATATTATTTGCTATGAAAAAGACTCTGCTGAAGAAATTCTGAATAAATTTAAAAGAACCGGTTCATGGAACTTAGTGGTTGTAAAAAATGGCAAATACAACGGTTTTATCTCAAAATCAAGATTACTAACAGCCTATCGAAGAAAATTAATTCAGGTTACGTCTTAATAGAGACTCCATTCTTAAAATTCCTATCTCAAAAAGAGAGAAATATTATTATTTTTGCCATTCCGACTGAAATGGAGGAATCTCAAACCAGGATTTCAATAGTTAGATCTTTCGACTGCGCTCAAGTTGACATTTAAACCTGTTTTTAAGACTGCCTCTTTTTTTGATATCTACTTATTTAAAAAAATTACTACTTTGTCTGGGAAATCTGTAAAAGCTCCATCAATATTTGCCTCATAAAATCCCATTTCCAATAATTTTTCAAAAGAAGCTACTTTTCCTAACTGATCGGCTCTAAAGGTAAAAGCATGCACCTTTAAATTACGGGCATGTGCATTTTTTACCAAATCAGAATAAATTACATTTCCATTTTTATCAATACTTTCAATGATTGCTCTGATAGATGGGCCTATCCCATCAGCATAGGTTTTAAATTTATCCAAATCTTTTTCATTGATTCTTCTTCCAACCAATTGAACTAAAAAAAGCTCACTGTTTAATTCAGTCCTGATTCGTTTTAATTCAATCTCATCAAAACATTGTAAAATACAGTTGTCTGATTTAGTTTTGTAACCATATTCTGTTAAAATACCCAAAACAATCTTTGAAATATCCTTACCTGATTTTCGATGAAACTCCGGATTTTTTATTTCGGGATAAATTCCAATCGTGTTCCCAGTACTTTTATTTAGCCCTTGAATAAGTTCAATTTCATCCTGAAAAGAATGTAATTTAAAATTAGATTTCCCGTAAGGAAACCTATTAGGGTAAACAGCTTCCTTTGTTTTTGGAACAAACCTTTCAAAGACATTTAATTGTTGTAATTCTTTATAAGTAAAATCAATAACATAAAAATGACCATCATTTCTTACCCTTGACGGAAATTTTGTGTATACATCTGTAATATCATCCAAATGAATATCGTGAATAACAATAGGCACATCATCCTTACTCAAAACAAGATCCTGCTCAATAAAATCAGGATGCATCGCATATGCCATCGCTTTTGATTCCAAGGTATGTTCTGGCAAATATCCTGAAGCTCCTCTATGAGCGATAACAATCTTTTTTGCTTTTGAATTCATTTTGTTTTGAGATCTTAAATTAACACTCCCTGCCATAAACAGAATGATGATTAGTGCAATAGTTTTATACATTTTTTGATGAGTTAATTAAATATAAAGATAGTATATTTTGTAAACACATGGATTCCTTTCAAAAAAAGACTTGCATAGCTATTACGCAAAGTTCAACA
>JAUVCP010000372.1 GCA_030590765.1 Flavobacteriaceae bacterium
CCATTTTCAACATTTCGGTATAATATATCGCCATCTTCTTTAACAATATAAAGGTCAAGAAAACCATCGTTATCATAATCGATAAATATGCCTGAAGATTCCTTTCCAAAATGCTTGATACCAACCTCTTCTGAAACATCCTTAAATCTTGCAATATCATTCTTAAAAAGGTAATGCTTATAAGATAAACTAGCCGGATCGTAGTTACCTACATAAATATCTAAATCTCCATCACCGTCATAATCAGCTATCTCAACATGTGTAGAGTTTCGATATTCAGTATTTTCACCCTCTGTGAATGATGGAACAATATCCAAACCTGCAGATGCTGTAACCTCAGTGAATTTAATTACATCAAGTAGTGATTTATTTTCAAAGGTCTGCGAAGAGGTTTGCTGGTTATAAGTAATCAGTGGAAAACCTACAACTGCACCTCCAGGACCTTTTAACTCCATAATTCCTGCTTGATAAGGTAAGGTAACCTTCAAATAATTATGGAAAATTACAAATTGTATAATCGCATTTTCCTTATCTGGTTTTTTCAGCAAAAAAAGTGTTTTATCATAGTAATCAATAGCTTCTTTTGGAAACTCAGGATATTGTTTTTGAATTATTTCCAATTGTTCTATTGCTTTATCTGCGTCTCCATTGTAGATAAGTAATTCGGTCAAATTAAGTCTAGGAACTATATTTCCAGGTGCTTTTTTAACAAGTTGTAGTATATTATTTTTACGTTGTTTTAGAGATTTCTCATCAGAACCTACAGAATATAATTCAGAAAGATCATAAAGTATTTTAATATGATCAGGCGTAGATTTAAGTGCTTCTTCTAATACAGAAATAGCCTTTTCTCTTTCATCATCCATCTGGTAAACTGTAGCTAACAATAACTTTATATCTACATCTTTTGAATCAATTTTAATAGCTTTAAAAAGCTGTTCTTCTGCTTTTTCAAACTTTCCCATTCTTAAATAAACCAATCCGAGATTTGCATACCCTAATTTTTCTTCTGGTGCTAATTTGATGAACTTAAGAAACTCTTTTTCTGCTTCATCCAATTTAAATTCTTCAAGATATGCAATACCCAATGTTTGAGTGGTCATCAATTCAATAGTTTTTTGCCTTTTATCTTCTGCTGTTTCCTTGCAATTAAACAGTGTAGAAGAGAAAAGCACCAGTATGATCAAAATATAAATGTTTTTCACTAGTTTAAATTTTAATAATTATTGATTGATTTTATTCATCTTTATTTCACAGAATCAAAGTTAAGGAATAAAACAAATAGTTGAATTTATTTTTCAACTGTAATTGGAATTATTATTTTATCTCAATTAATTTAACAGCATCTATACGATTTCCTTTATCATCAAATTGAATAAACCCTGTAACTCCTTTATGATGGGTCTTTGACATAACTTCCTGAATTTTTTCTCGATCAAGTTCTGAATGTTTAATTGCTTCCATAATTATATTCATTCCATCAAAAGCATAAGCTGCAATTGCTCCAGGCATTTTACTATATTTTTTATAATACTCTTTTTTAAAGAGTACTTCTTTAGAATCGAACCAATTTCCGGAGATTACCAAGGTAATATTATTTAGCTGTGCAAGCCCTTCGTCATCAAATCTATCTTCTGCCAAAAGAGATATTGTTCCAAATACTGGTTGATTCATTCCATTTTGACGTAATTGTTGAATAAAATTTTTAGAAGCCGTTGATTTCCCAAATAAAACAATACAATCGGTATCATTCTTACTAATCTTTTCAAACAAATACTTAAAATCTTTATTTGAATTATCATAAAACAATTGCATTGTTTCAACTTTATCTGCTTTTTTGATTTTTCTTAAAAAGCTTTGTAAAGCCAACTTTGAATCATACCTTTTATCTGAAACTATAGTAATCTTACTCAATTTTCTTTTATCAACTATTTCTTTAATCAATATATTTGCCTGTTGAAGATCATTTGGTACACAGCTGAAAAACCAAGGTACAAAAGCTTGATATAGAGTAGGATCACTTGCCCATGCAGACAAAAAAACAATGTGTGTTTTGGCAATTACCTGTTCAACTAAGTGTGCATTTCTCCCATCATGAGAACCTAAAATAGCCCAAACTTTTTCATTAAAAACCAAATTAACGGCTTCTTTTGAACCAGTTCCCCATGGTCCTTCCATTGATCTAACAAGCAATTGAAAATGTAATCCGTCAGAACCTTCCTTTTCATTTGCTTTATCAATTGCCAATGTAGCTCCATTTTGTGCTGAAATGGATCTTTTATCACTAATCAATAAACCGATTTTTATTACTTTTTCAGATGTTGATTTAATTTGTTGGGCATAACTATCCCAAATAAATAAAAAATAAATAGTGATTATTATGTGAAACCTGTAGTTCATGCACCTGTAGTTCATGCAATTGTTTTACCTACAGCACCTGCTATTTTACGTAAATCAATCATTAATTCATTAAATAATTCAGGTGTCAAGGATTGATGACCATCACATAAAGCGATCTCAGGTTTATAATGAACTTCCATCATAATGCCATCAGCACCAACCGCTACTGCCGCTTTAGCCATAGGACCTACCATCCACCTGTGTCCTGTTCCATGACTGGGATCAACAACAACAGGGAGATGACTCAAATTTTTTAACATGGGTACAGCACTCAGATCTAGCGTATTTCTTGTAGAGGTTTCAAAAGTACGTAAACCTCTTTCACAAAGGATCACTTGATCATTTCCATGATGAAGGATATATTCGGCAGCATTGAGAAACTCCTCAATTGTTGCCATCATTCCTCGTTTTAACATAACCGGTTTTCCGCACATACCAACTTCTTTCAAAAGTGGAAAATTTTGCATATTTCGT
>JAUVCP010000123.1 GCA_030590765.1 Flavobacteriaceae bacterium
ACGAAATAAAATGAAAAACTCAACTAATAAAACAGAAACCATAGTTATGAAATTTTTAATGACTTTTTATTTGATTATTCTTTTTACCAACTTAGTAACTGCACAAATACAGATAGTTGATAGCCCAAAATCAGGTTATGAAGAACGAATTATTTCGGCTGTAAACGAAATTAGAATTATTGATACACATGAGCATCTGGTTACTGAGGAGCAACGGATAAAACAAGTCGATAAAATTGACTTCACGAATCTTTTTAAACATTATGCTAAAGAGGATTTAATTTCTGCCAGTAATGATAAGGGATTGATTGAGTTAATTTACGATACAGATTTTTCTTTAAAAGATCGGTGGGAACTATTAGAACCAATTTACAAAGCCATGCGAACTACAGCATACGGTCGTGTACCACTAATTGCTGCACGAGATTTGTTTGGGATTTCTGATATAAATTCAACTACAATTGAAGAATTATCTAATCGGATGAAAGTTGCAACAAAACCGGGCTGGTATGCATATGTCCTTAAAGAAAAGGCTAAGATCGATCTGTCTTTTCAAGATAATGGACATCAAAAATTCGATCCAAATTTTTATCGACATGTTGAAAGATTTAGTCAGTTTGCATTAGTGTCATCAGGGTCTGAAATACGAGATTTCGGCTCTCAATATAATATGCCAATCAATGATATTGATGATTATTTAAAATTACTCAGAAGCGTATTTATTGCAGGTATAGATTCGGGAATGATAGGAGTAAAAACTGGAGCAGCTTACGTTAGAACACTTCAATTTGATAATATTTCAGAAGAAAAAGGAGAAGCTGTATTTACATCTCTTTTGAAAAATGATTCTGTAAGCGCAGCAGATATAAAAGCAGTTCAAGATTATTTAATGCATCGAATGTTAGATCTGGTTGATGAATTTAACATGCCTTTGCAAATTCATACCGGACTTCACGCAGGAAATGGAAATATAATTACCAATTCAAAACCTACACATCTAACCAATTTATTTTTTGAGTATCCTGATATTGATTTTATTCTATTCCATGGTGGATATCCATATGGTGGTGAATTGGCAACTTTAGCAAAAAACTTTCCAAATGTTTTTATAGATATGTGTTGGATGTACGTAATTTCTCCTTCGTACAGTGAACGTTATTTACATGAATGGTTGGAAACAATTCCAGCAAATAAAATTATGGGATTTGGAGGTGATTATAGTTTTGTTGAAGCAATTTATGCACATTCTGTAATGGCTCGAAAAGTAATTTCAAAAGTATTAGTAGAAAAAGTTCGGACAGGATATATGACAGAAAGTGAAGCCATTGACGTGGCAAAAATGATCTTGCGTGAGAATGCCTTACGAATATTTAAACTGGAAGGGAATGTAAATCCTTATACCGATAGTGAGGTTTTAAAAAGACCTGGACCTATTCATGATTGGTGGGAAATACACAAATCAGATACAGGTTTTATACAAAGTTGGAAAGTAATTGGAATATTCGATTTTGGAACAGGGCTTGACAATATTTACCCTCCAGAAAACGAGATCCAGTTCGATAAAAGTTATTCAGGAAAAGGAGGAAAGGTGGAATGGAAAACTGAAAACACTACGGAATCTGGTTATCTTAATTTAATCGCTGTTTTTAGTAAAAGAAATAAAGAAATTAATCCGAGTTCAGAAGGAATAGCCTATGCTTATACAGAAGTGATTAGTCCCGATAACAGAGAAATAAAAATAACGCTGGGCAGCAATGATGGTGCAAAAATGTGGATAAATGACGCCATTATTTACAATAAACATACAGGAAGGAATGCCGTTGCTGATCATGAAATACTTACTGTAAAGCTTAAAAAGGGAAAAAATAAACTGTTGGTTAAAGTTGAAAATTTGGGTGCAAGCTGGGGACTTTATATTAGAATTATAGATCCTAAAAATGAATTAAAAATTAAAAAATTCAATTAAATATATGAATAATTTAATGCAGAATAGATTAAAGAATTTAAGGGAAAACCCCATTTTACAGGCTTTTACAATAAACATATTTTTTATTTTGAGGTAAATAATCATGTGTAAAAATCAATAAATGTGAAGTTCCTAAATATTAGGAATTGTAAATTTGCATTTTAATTAAAAGTTAATCAATAATATATACGATGAAAAAAATAATTCTCCTTTTTAGTTTCCTTATTTCACTAAGTATTTCAGCTCAGAACACACACACGGATAAGTCTTTTACTCAAGATTATGCAGATAAATTTGAACTAGGTGGTAAAACTGTAAATGCAAATTTATGGAGTGTTGCAAGTAGTAGAGATAAAGATATAAGTATTGTTTCTTCAAATGGTCTGTTACAGCCATGGGATAAGAAAATAGTAAAAGATATTCATTATCGTCCTTTTGAAAACATGAAGGTTATATCTACCACAAGCTATAAAAATCAGATTATTTATCTTACGGATAAGGCTGTTTTAAGCAATGCTTTTGCAGGAAAGTTTTACATGGATCATGGAATGAAAAGTCCTACTCATTTTGCTGTTGGAAATGACTTTAAAACTTTGGTTGTAGGAAATGGACAGTTAAAATCACTTCAAAATGAAAAAAAAGTATGGAACAAGTCCCTGACTGGTTTTAAACCAATTGAAGTAGTTTTTGATAAAGCGAACAATCGTTTTTTGATATTGACAAAACAAGAGGTTTATCAACTTAATTCTGGTAATAAATTTTCTAAAATATTTTCCGGTAAGAACTTAACAGCAATAACTGTTTTTAAAAATAATATAATTCTCGGTACTACAAATGGATTATTGACTCTTAACGGAAAAACATTTAAAGCTGGATCGATCGATCAAAAATTACCATGGACAGAAATAACAACTGTTAAAAACATAAATGATCAACTTTGGTTTGGTTCTACAAAGGGAGCTTTCAAATTTCGTAAAGATGGTAAATATGATTATTACGCATCCAAACGCTGGTTGGTAGATGATGAAGTAATTGATATAGCTGCCGGATCGAATAATAGTGTTTTGGTGTTAACCAAAAAAGGATTAAGTAAGATCAATTTTATTGAAATGACCTTAGCGGAAAAGGCAGATTATTTTCAGGAAATTCAGCGTTCAAGACATATAAGACATGGGTATACAGGAAATCTTTCATTGACAATTCCAGGTGATGTTTCTTCGGGAATTTATCACGATACAGATAATGATGGTCTTTGGACCTCAATGTACCTGGCAGGTGAATTGTTTAGATATGCAGTTACTAAATCTGAAGATGCAAAACTAAATGCTTACGATGCATTTGAAGCTATGGAAAGACTTACAGATATTTCTGGAGTGAGTGGTTTCCCTGCCAGAGCTATTGAAAGAGAGGGAGTTGAACTGGATGAAGGATCAAATGGTTTTTCACCGGAACAGATAGCTGCATGGCAAAAAGAAAACGGTAGTACATGGCAATTTGATAAAACAGGTAGATGGAAATGGAAGGTTTCAACCAGTAGTGATGAGTCTTGCGGGCACTTTTTTGTTTATGCACTTTTTGCTGAATTAGCTCCAGATAAAGTATGGAGAGACAGAGCAATTCGTCAGATCAAACTTCAAATGGATCATATCATTGAAAACGACTGGCATTTGGTAACCTGGAATGGAAAACCTACAAGATGGGGTAACTGGAGTCCAGAATATGTAAATAGTTTTCCGATTAATGTAGGGGACAGACGATTAAATTCTACCCTTATATTAGCATTTCTTCAAACCGCCTATCATTTTACCAGTGATGAAATTTACAAGAAAAAAGCTTATGAATTAATGGATAAATATGGTTATGGTGATAATGCAAATCGTCCGGCCTCGGTTATCCAACATGTGCCTGGAGAACCTTTAAGTGATGGATGGAATCATTCGGATGACCAAATGTATTTTTTGACCATTCCTGCCTTTGTGAATTATTCTTTTACAGAAGAGCAAAAAGAGAAACAATTTGCTGCTGCTAAAAGTCACTGGGAAATAGAACGATCTGAAAAGAATCCTGTATGGAATTTTTTATACGCTATGACAGGCGGAACTGATTATGATCTGGATGAATCTGTATGGTGGTTACAAGAATTTCCACTGGATCTGATTTCATGGACGATTGATAATACACAAAGAAAAGATTTGGAAAAAATTGAGCCTAATTTTAGAAACCAGACCTATAAAGAAGTGCTCCCACCATCTGAACAACCGGTTCGTTTTCACAATGGTGCATATCGAAATAATTCTAATGGTGCCGGCCGTGGAGAAGAGGCCCCTTATATTTGGCTATTGCCTTATTGGATGGGTAGATATGTGGATGCAATTAGTGCTCCTGTTGAAAAATAATTCATGAATTACGGATGAGGCAAATCATTGGTATATTAACATTCTTATCACTCTTACAATCTCCCTTGCTGTTTTCACAAGGAGAGATCAAGTTACCTGAGAGAGGCATTTGTGCGCACAGGGGAGCAAATGAAACACATCCCGAGAATACATTGGCTGCATTTAAAGAGGCAGTTCGCTTAGGTGCTCACATGGTGGAATTTGACGTACAGATCACCAAGGATAAATATTTAGTGATCATGCATGATAAATCGGTTGACAGGACAACAAACGGTAAGGGATTGATAAGTGAACTAACTTTATCTGAAATTAAAAAATTGGATGCTGGTAACTGGAAATCACAAAAGTTTAAAGGAGAAAAAGTCCCTACCTTAAAAGAGGCACTTGCTGTATTTCCAAAAAATATTTGGCTCAATATTCATCTAAAAGGAAACAAGGATTTGGGAAAAGCCACTGCTAAAGTATTGATTTCGGAAGGTCGAATTCATCAAGGAGTTATTGCTTGTGGAAATAAGGCTGCAAGTGGGGTGAAAAATGTAAGTAGGCGTATAATGATCTGTAACATGGAGCGGCAGTCAGATAGAAATGAATATGTTCGAAAAACCATTCATGGGAAATATACATTCATTCAATTGTTAAAAAAGAGAAATGACAATAGATTACAAGATGATATAAGAATACTTAAACAAAATAAGATCAAAGTAAACTATTACTTTGGAGATACAGAAAGTGAAGTTATGGAGTTATTTGATTTAGGAGTTGATTTTGTTTTAACCAATAAACTGGGTCAAATGCTTACTGTTGCAGAACAAATGGGGATAAATCGTTTAAATCAATAAATAATCATGCTATGATATCTTTTTTAGTCTTTTAAAAATCTTCAATTTCAATGTAATAAATGTTAATAGTTAGAATTATGAAAAGCAGATTTTGTATTTATCAAATTGTTTTAGTTCTTTTTTTAACTTTCTCGGCAAAGGTTTCGGCTCAGGAGAAAATCTACTTGGCAAAACCAAAACATGGAAATACCTATGTTATTGCTCATAGAGGAGTACATAAGGGTATCCCGGAAAATACGTTGGCTGCATACCAAAAAGCAATAGACCTTGGTTGTGATTTTGTTGAAATTGATATTAGAAAGACTAAGGATGGTAGATTTGTAAGTGTTCATAATGAGACTGTTGATGCTTATACAGAAGGTGAAGTGAAAGGAAAAGTGGGTGATTTTACTTTGGCAGAATTAAAACAATTGAATATTGGTAAACGTGTTGGTCAAGAATGGGTAAATGAACGTGTTCCTACTTTTGAAGAGATCTTACAATTATGCAAAGGACAGATAGGTATATATCTGGACCTTAAAGAACCAGATGTAAAAGCACAAATTGATATCATTAAAAAATATGGTATGGAGGGAGATATCATTTGGTATATTCCTGCTTCATACATGGATGTGATAAAAGAGGTAATAAAATATTGCAGTGAATGTATTATAATGCCGGATCCGGGATCAAAAAAGAACATTGAAAAAGTTGTAGAAGAAGTGCATCCCTTGTTACTTGCAACCGACATGGGGGAACTAAGTAAAGAATATATGGTTATTGCTAAGAAACTGAATGTTAAAGTGATTACAGATGATAAAAAGGGCAACTTAGAAGAGTGGAAAAAAATATTGAAAATGGGAGTCGAAGGAATTCAAACAGATGATCCAGAAAAGTTAATTCAATACTTAAAAGATAGAAATGAATAATTGCTTGAGTTTAGACATACTAAATAGAAAATATGGACATTTTACGGGACAGTGTCTCATCATGAGATAATCTCAATTCCTTTCTGAAGATAAAATACTATATGAATTGTATAAAATATTAGATATTTCCTAACCTCTCATCCTTTATATTTGGGACATTGTTATAATAACTAGATTTTTTTTAAAATATTTTGACAAAAACAACAGCGATGAACATTAAAAAAATAGTTACATTCTCTATTTTTCTATTGCTATGCTTGATTTCGGTAACATCATACGCACATGGTGTTGATGATGAAACAAAGTCATTTTTAATGGGAAATAAAGGAGTTGCTTTTGGTCCATTTCTTTACATTGGAGCTGAGCATATGATTACGGGTTATGATCACTTATTATTTCTTGTAGGAGTGATTTTCTTTCTGTACAAACCAAAGGAAATTCTTTTGTATGTAAGTTTCTTTACTATTGGTCACAGTGTAACCTTGCTACTTGGAGTTATGGCAGATATCAATGTAAATGCCTTTTTGATAGATGCGATCATTGCCTTGTCAATTGTATATAAAGGCTTTGATAATTTAGGGGGCTTTAAACAACTCTTCGGAAAACAACCCAATACTAAGGCTGCTGTATTGATTTTCGGG
>JAUVCP010000324.1 GCA_030590765.1 Flavobacteriaceae bacterium
TCTTGTTTTACGATCAGATTATACAATTCGGGAATTTCATCCGGATTATCCTGAAGATCAGCATCCATGGTGATTACAACATCTCCATTAACTTCTTTAAAAGCAGCGTTTAATGCTTGGGATTTACCGTAATTGACCTGAAATTTTAAACCTTTGATATTGGGGTTTTGAAGTGCCAGATCTTCAATTATTTTCCATGAAGAATCATTACTTCCATCGTCTATAAAAAGAATTTCATAAGAAAAATGATTGGACTGCATAACTTTAACAATCCAATCATGTAATTCTTTTAAAGATTCTTCTTCGTTTAGTAGTGGTATAACTACGGATATATCCATAAATTTGTAATCCTATATTTCTGGATTTTTCTTTTTCATGATTGCTCCTGCAATAAGAGAAACTATTAATCCAAAAAATAAACTTCCCATTAGTCCAAATGCAGCAGTCATTGTAGGGTTTGTGAATTTACTAGCCATTGCGTTAGCAGCTTCTATTTGTTCATCTGTAAAATTAGGGTATTTATCTAATATATTTTGATGTGAGACTTCTGCCATCCTTACATAAAAATCCGGCTCAATAAAACTGGTAAAAATTAAAGTATAAAGAACGGAAATTATTCCACCAATTAAAGCAATTCCTAGTCCTGTTTTGATTGCTTCACTAAGTGTTAAATACCCACCATTTAATTCTTTGACATTTTTAATACCTAAAACAATAAGTGCTATTGATACGATAATACTAACAACTAAAACCCACCAATGTGGTTCGTAAATATTGCCTATTGCATAATTGATAACACTAATTATAATGCCTGCAATTCCAGAGTACAGACCAAAGTTTAACATTATTTGTTTTGCCGATTTTTGTTGATTTTCCATTTAGATATGTTTTAAGTTTGAACAAATATACTTCATTTCTGATAATGTAAAAACCATTCCAAAAAATAGTTTTTAAAAAGTTTCGAAAAAGGTTGTGAGATTACAAAATGATTGTAATTTTGCAGCGGCAAGTCCTGCACAACCAGCTCCCTTTGAATCCTCCAGGGCGGGAACGCAGCAAAGGTATTAGGTCGTAGCGGTGTGATGCAGGTAGCTTGCCATTTTAATGAAACTCCATTTTAAAAAGCTTGTAAAGCGAATTTAAAATAGTTAGTTGAATTAATCCCGCAGCATTGCAGGATCTCATTTCAATTTCCCATTTACTTTTATAAAAGAATAGAGGATTAAGGAGTTTGAAAAACGAAATCAAAGATTCTAGTTGAACTAATCCCACAGCATTGCGGGATCTCATCATAAAATTAATTGTCACACATTTAGTTCTCCTTAAAGGTTTTTCTGGTATTGAGGTTTAAAGCGAAATCAAAGATTCTAGTTGTTCCAATAACTAACGGGATAATTCTTCAGCATAGTGGGACTTCATTTCAATAACTAGCAACCCCATACTTTCTTAAGGAAGGAATTCAAAAAATATCTTATTTCAGTAAACTATCTTACTTCTTTTTAAAATATCACATTAAATGATAATAGAATTTCATTACTTTTTAGGATATTTGCCCTATGGATAAGGTAGTTTTCATCACAGGTACTTCCACCGGAATAGGCAATGCAACGGCTAAGTATTTATCCGATAAAGGATTTCGGGTTTATGGAACTTGTCGTAATCCTAAATCAATTAATCAACCATTTACATCGTTGCAATTAGATTTAAATGATATAAATACAATTGAAAATGCAGTTAAAACTATAATTGAAAAAGAGGGAAGAATTGATATTTTGATCAATAATGCAGGCTCGGGTATTACCGGACCAATTGAAGAGACTCCAACAGATGAAATGCGCAAATCATTTGATGCTAATTTTTTTGGAACCATTGATGTGATCAAATCTGTTTTGCCTCAAATGCGAAAACAAAGATCGGGTTTGATCATAAATTTGACTTCTATTGCCGGTTATATGGGCTTGCCATTTAGAGGTGTTTACTCTTCAAGTAAAAGTGCATTGGAAAGGGTTACAGAATCCATTCGGATGGAAGTGAAAAAATTTGGAATTACCATAACAAATATTGCTCCGGGTGATTTTAACACCAATATTGCGGCAAACAGATATCACACTCCTGTTTTTAAGGATTCTTCATATAAGGAGGTCTATCAAAAAAATCTTGATTTGATGAATGCTCACGTAAATACTGGTGGAGATCCTATTAAAATAGCAAAAAAAATACACAAAATAATCAATAAGAAAAACCCGAAGATACATTACAAAGTGGGTAGTTTTGTTGAAGAACTTTCTATAGTTTTAAAGCAGGTTTTGCCTAATAAATTGTATGAGTATATGATTATGAAGTATTATAAAATGTAATTATTCTTCTTACTTTATTGAGTTTAATTAATTGACATAGTGATTGTTATTCATAAAACTCAGCAATTTCATTTATATTTTTTCGTTTTAAATCAGGTACATAAGTAGGATCCTTTGCATAACCTACAGGCAGTAGTAAAAAAGGTCGCTCATTATCCGGTCGATTGAGTATTTTACTTAAAAATCGCATCGGACTGGGAGTGTGGGTTAAAGTTACTAAACCTGCATTGTGAATTGCTGTGATTAACATGCCACTTACTAAACCAACAGATTCATTCACATAATAATTATTCAGTTTTTCACCTTTTTCATCATATTCAAAGGCTCTTTTAAAAACTACAATTAACCAGGGAGCAGTTTCTAAAAATGATTTTCGCCAATCGGTGCCTATATGAGCAAGGTCTTTTAACCAGCTATCACTCATTCTACTTTTATAACTCTCTTTTTCTTCCAATTCTGCTGCTTTTCGAATTTCACTTTTAATTTCAAGATTAGAAACTGCACAAAATGTCCAGGGTTGTTTATGCGCACCCGATGGGGCAGTAGAGGCAGTTTTGATCAGGTTTTCAATAATTGTTTTTGAAACAGGTTTGCTGCTAAATTCTCTGACAGATCTTCTCTTGTCCATTTTTTGATAAAAGGATTTACTTTTTAAAAGGATTTTTTCGGGTGAATAAACCTCTTGTTCAAATAAAATATGTTTAAATCCGTTTATTAAAATATGATCTTTTGTATCCATTATCTGTAAAAATTAGCTATAAATATAAGAAACAATAATTTGTTAAAAATAAAGGTAAAATTCTTTCTAAAAAAGTCAAATTTTCATATTAAATCTCTTTAGTAAATAACTTATATTTGCACAAACTATAAAACAAATAGAATGAAATTTTTTATCGATACAGCAAATTTAGATCAAATCAAAGAAGCTCAAGCACTTGGTATCTTAGATGGTGTTACAACCAATCCATCTTTAATGGCAAAAGAAGGTATTACAGGAGCAGAAAATATTATCAATCATTACAAAACCATTTGTGATATTGTTGATGGTGATGTTAGTGCAGAAGTAATTGCAACTGATTTTGACGGGATGGTAAGAGA
>JAUVCP010000071.1 GCA_030590765.1 Flavobacteriaceae bacterium
ATTTTGAAGATATACGTATCCTAATGAAAGTGTTGAACAAGCTTACTGACAAAGGCAATACGGTGGTAATTATTGAGCATAATTTAGATGTGATCAAATTGTGTGATCATATTATTGATATAGGTAAAGAAGGAGGAATTAAAGGAGGTGAAATTCTATGTACCGGTACACCGGAAGAGATCATTAAAAACAAAAACAGCTATACTGCTCATTATTTAAAAAAAGAATTAAATTTATCCAAAAGTAATCTGCAATAAATTATCAAGCATATGACACCATTAGACGATAAAAAAATACGGGAAAAATTAAAACAAAAAACCTGGAACGAAATAAAGACAAATGATTCATGGGCAATCTTTAAAATAATGAGTGAGTTCGTTGATGGATATGAAAAATTAAGCAGAATAGGCCCATGTGTAAGCATCTATGGCTCAGCAAGAACAAAACCCGGTGAGAAGTATTATAAAATGGCCGAGAACATTGCCTATAAATTAACTCAAAATGGCTATGGAGTTATTACTGGTGGTGGACCCGGAATTATGGAAGCAGGGAATAAAGGTGCACAACAAGGTGGTGGTACTTCAGTGGGGTTGAATATTGATCTCCCTTTTGAGCAGCACGACAACCCTTATATTGACAGTGATAAGAACTTAGATTTTGACTACTTTTTTGTTCGCAAAGTAATGTTTGTTAAATATGCACAGGGATTTGTTGCTATGCCTGGAGGGTTTGGCACGTTAGATGAGTTGTTTGAAGCAATGACATTGATCCAAACGAAAAAAATAGGAAAATTTCCAATTATTTTGGTTGGAAGTGAGTTTTGGGAAGGGTTATTAGATTGGATCAAAGAAACTCTAATCAAAAAACATGGCAATGTAAGTCCGAAAGACCTTAAATTATTTTCTATAGTTGACACTGCAGAGGAAGTAATAGAAATAATTGACCAATTCTATAATAAAAACCGCCTTATGCCAAATTTTTAACAGTAAAAACAATTCATTATTTGCTAGAAAAGAAAATCATATTTGCAATAGTATTTTTAATTTCCGTTTTTGGTTTCGCTCAAACCAACAGCATTTATATTGATGCTCAATTATCACTTGAGACACATGAAATTGATATTGATCAAAGAATTGTTTTTTATAATAATTCTGAAATAGATTTAGATACAATTTATTTACTTAATTGGGCAAATGCATATAAAGACAGGCATACACCTTTATCAAAGCGATTGATAGAAAATTATGACAAAAGCCTGTATTTTGCAAAACTTGATAAAAGAGGTTTTTCTATAATTCAAGATCTAAAATGTGATGATCAAATTGCACCTTTTGAATACTTGAAAAATGCAGAGGATATTATTAAGGTAACGCTTCCTAAAACTCTTAAACCTCAAGACTCTATTGTCATAACAACAATATATAAGGTGAAAATTCCAATTGATAAATATACCAAATATGGATATTCTTATAATACATATAATCTTCGATACTGGTATTTAAGCCCTGCTATTTTTGATGGTAAATGGCACACTATGAGTAATTTAGATTTGGATGACATTTATATGAATCCAGCAGATTATCATATTAATTTTAAAATTCCATATGGGTATACTTTGATTTCCGATCTACCTGGTATGGTTGATATTAAAGACGACCATGTTTTGTATCAACTTAAAGATTACAACAGAATTGATCTCGAAATTAATATCCAACTTGATAATGATTTTTCTGTATATGAAGCAGGGCAAATTGAGATCATTTCTAACTTAAAAAGTAAAAATCTTACAGAAAATATAAAAACAGATGTTCTAATAAGGCAGCTCCACTTTATAGAAAAGTATTTAGGAAAATATCCTCATGAAAAATTATTGATCAATAAAACAACCTATTCAAAAAATCCCGTTTACGGATTTAGTCAGTTGCCCAAATTTTTAACACCTTTTTCAGATGTATTTGAGTGGGACATCAAAATACTCAAGGCACTTACCAACAGGTATATTGAAAATACCATACTTACCAATAAAAGAGAAGACTCATGGATAACTGATGGTATTCAACTGTATATAATGATCAAATATGTTGAGCAATTTTATCCTGAAATAAAAGCTGTTGGTAATATTTCAAAAATATGGGGCGTTAAAAATTACACTATTTCAAAATTGGATTTCAATCAAAAGTATCCGTTTGTTTATCAGTTTTCAGCAAGAAAAAATATTGATCAATCATTGACTACCAGAGCTGATTCCCTTTCTAATTTTAACAGAAAACTTGCAAGTAAATACAAAGCCGGTTTAGGATTGCAATACCTAGATAAATATCTTAAAGATAGCATTATAAAAAACAGTTTAAATCAATTTTATGAACTGAGTCAGCTTAAAAAAACCAACAGCACCAGTCATGATTTTGAAAATATCCTAAGATCCAAAACCAACAAAGATCTGGACTGGTTTTTCAATAGCTATGTTCAAACAAATAAAAAAATTGAATACACTATTGACAAAATAGAAAAACAAAAAGATTCCGTTAAGGTAACCATTAAAAATCTTAGAAATTTCAGTTCGCCAATTACCATATCTGGAATTAACAAAAAGAATGTCATTTTTGAAAAATGGATTGAAGGTATTGATTCTTTCAAAACAATAACTGTCCCAACAAAAGATGTTAAGAGTCTGGCTTTGAACTATGGTTACTCCTATCCTGAATTGAATTTACGGAATAACTGGAAAAGAATAGATAATAAGTTGCTTAACAGGCCCTTAAAATTAACTTTTTTCAAAGATGTAGAGGATCCATATTACAACCAGTTGTTTTACAATTTATACTTTGAATACAATTTTTATGACGGCCTTATTTTAGGACCTGAATTATACAATCAGGCTGCCATAAAAAAGAAATGGTTGTTTAAAGCCACTCCAAAATACGGATTTAAAAGCAAAACAGTAACAGGGTCTGGATCTTTTGCTTTTCAGCATTTACCAGAAAACTCATCCATTTACAAATACAGAGCCGGAATTGCAGCTTCAAAATCACATTATAATAACGATTTAACTTTCAATAAAGTAACTCCTTTTTTCATTATTGATTTCAAAAGAAAAAGCCTTAGAGATGTTGGTGGAAAATCATTGATGACCAGATATGTGCTGGTAGATAAAGAAATACCCTTAGAGGTCGAAAATTCAGAAATCTACAAGTATAATGTATTCAATATCAGATATAGTTATTCCAAACCCGATATTATAAAAGACTTACGCTATTTTGCTGATTTTCAATATGGACAAGACTTTAGTAAAGTATCATTAGATTTTCGATATAGAAAATTAACCGATAGATACAGACAATTAGATTTTCGATTATTTTTTGGAACATTTATTTTCAACAATACAGAATCTGACTTTTTCAGTTTTGCCTTGGATAGACCAAGTGATTATATGTTTGACTTGAATTATTTGGGCAGATCAGAAGAATCAGGAATATTTAGCCAGCAAATCATTATTGCAGAAGGAGGATTTAAATCTATTTTTGAAAATCAATTCTCTAACCAGTGGATGCTAACCAGCAACGCAAGTATAGGATTATGGAGATGGCTGGAATTATATGCTGATGTTGGTCTTGTAAAAAATCATGATCATAGTACTCTTTTTAGATATGACAGTGGTATTCGTTTAAATTTTATTCATAATTTTTTGGAGTTTTATTTCCCTATTCAATCCAGTTTAGGATTTGAACCGGGTCTGCCGAATTACGC
This sequence comes from Flavobacteriaceae bacterium, assembly GCA_030590765.1. Lineage (GTDB taxonomy): Bacteria > Bacteroidota > Bacteroidia > Flavobacteriales > Flavobacteriaceae > Lutimonas. Next base: position 3,748 of record JAUVCP010000071.1, read on the forward strand.
TTCAAAAATTAGATTTGTATTCACTTTAAGTCCTTCTAAAATTTATAATTTCATAAGAAGAGGCTTTTATTAACGATGAAAATTCATATTAATTAAAAAAATGCACAAAATATTGATTTATCACTAATAATTCAATATTTGAATAATAATACTTTCCTAACTTTCACATAGTTAAACAATATTAAAATTGTCTTAAAATTTGTATCTTCGCAAAACTTCCAACGACAAACTAAAATATGATTGAAAAAGTTTCAGATACATCTAATTCCCTATCGTTTGCACAATTTAAAAAAGAAGTATTAAACGATTACAAAACTGCATTATTAAGCAGACAATGTAGTATCTTAGGAAGAAGAGAAGCCCTTACAGGTAAAGCAAAATTTGGAATATTTGGAGATGGAAAAGAAGTTCCTCAACTTGCTATGGCAAAAGCTTTCAAACTTGGAGACTGGAGATCTGGCTATTACAGAGATCAAACATTTATGATGTCAATCGGCGAATTAACCTCTCAACAGTTTTTTGCAAATCTTTACGGAGATACCGATATAAATAATGCTCCTGAATCAGGTGGAAGACAAATGAACAATCACTTTGCAACCCACTCTTTAAATACAGATGGTTCCTGGAAAAATCTGATGGAGCAAAATAATTCAAGTTCTGATATTTCCTGTACAGCAGGGCAAATGCCACGTTTATTAGGATTGGCTCAAGCCTCAAAAATGTATAGACATATTGATGAATTAAAAGATTTTAATACTTTTTCAAATAAAGGAAATGAAGTGGCCTGGGGCACAATAGGAAATGCAAGTACAAGCGAAGGTTTGTTCTGGGAAACCATAAATGCAGCAGGTGTTTTACAGGTACCTATGGTTATTAGCATTTGGGACGATGAGTATGGAATTTCGGTACCGGCAAAATATCATACAACCAAAGAAAGTATTTCTGAAATTTTAAAAGGATTTCAAAGAGATGAAAACAGTAATGGATTTGAAATATTTTCTGTAAAGGGCTATGATTATCCCTCTTTGATTGATACCTATGAAAAAGCAGGGGAAATTGCTCGTGATGAGCATGTTCCTGTTATTATTCATGTTACTGATCTAATGCAACCTTTAGGGCATTCCTCCTCAGGATCACATGAAAGATACAAAAGCAAAGATCGGTTAGCCTACGAAAAAAGTATTGACTGTAATACGAAAATGCGAGAGTGGATCCTCAATTATAAAATTGAAGACGACAGGGGAAATGTCTTTCAATTTGTAAAAGATGAAGAAGAATTGATAGGCATTGAGAAAGAAGCTAAAAATGAAGCAAAACTAGCCAAAAGAAGTGCCTGGAATAATTTTAAAAACCCTATTTCAAAGGCTAGTTCTGAATTACTTGTAATTCTTAAAGAGGTTTCTAAAAATTCAAAGAACAGCGTTTTTATCAATAAATTAATCGAGCAGTTCATAGCGGATGATGAAGTTCAGGTAAGAACTAATTTAATTTATGCCCGCAAGATCTTGAGATTTATAACTGAAGAAGATTTTACAGCAAAAACTACTTTACAAAACTGGATCAAAAATTACAAATCATTATTTCAAAAACGATATAGTTCTCACTTGTACAGTCAATCTAAATGGGCTGCATTGAAGATCAAAGAAGTAAAACCAACTTATGGGAAAGAGAATAAATTGGTGGATGCAAGAACCATTTTGAGAGATAATTTTGAATCGATTTTCAACAAATACCCAGAAGCTATGATCTTTGGTGAAGACACTGGTTTTATTGGTGATGTTAATCAGGGGCTTGAAGGGATACAGAAAAAATATGGAGAATTAAGGATTAGTGATACCGGTATTCGTGAGGCAACTATTGTTGGTCAGGGAATCGGCATGGCTATGCGTGGTTTGAGACCTATTGCTGAAATTCAGTATTTAGATTATATATTATTTGCTTTACAAACCCTGAGTGATGATCTGGCTTCATTACATTACAGAAGTGCCGGCAGACAAAAAGCTCCTCTTATAGTTCGCTCTCGAGGTCATAGACTTGAAGGCATCTGGCATTCAGGCTCTCCTATGAGTGGCATCAATACTTTTTTAAGAGGAATATGTATTTTGGTTCCCAGAAACATGACTAAAGCAGCAGGTTTTTTTAATACAATGCTGAAAAGTGATGATCCCGCACTGATCATTGAAAATTTAAATGGTTATCGCCTTAAGGAAAAACAACCGAATAATTTTGGTGAATTTACAACACCAATTGGTGTAGTTGAAACTATCATAGAAGGCAATGACATTACCCTTGTTTCCTATGGTGCCACCTTAAAATTGGTTGAAGAAGCAGCAATTCAGTTAAGACAATTTGATATCAGTTGTGAGGTAATTGATATTCAAAGTTTAATGCCCTTAGATATTTCTCATGATATTGTAAAAAGCATTCAAAAAACAAATCGTTTAATGGTCATTGACGAAGATGTACCAGGTGGTGCTTCAGCATACATAATGAATGAAATATTGAACAAACAAAATGCATATCGGTATTTAGACAGTAAACCTGTAACTTTATGTTCTGAGGAACATCGACCAGCATACGGAACTGATGGTGATTATTTTTCAAATCGAAGTGCAGAAGATATTTTTGAAGCCATTTATCAAATAATGCATGAATCTGATCCCCAGAGATTCAAACCATTGATATAGTATTTTATATTATTATTGAGGATTTGATAATAATTACGATTTTAAGGTGATTTTTTTTTTGATTACATAACCAAACACTGATTTTAATCATTTTTTATCAATATTATATTATATAAATTTGCGTCGTAAAAAGCGTCATATTTTTTATTATTAACCTAAAACTGCTATCTTATGTCAAAAGTTAAAGGTGCTGTTGTTATAGATGCGGAAGCTTGCAAAGGTTGTGATCTTTGTGTAGTAGCCTGTCCAACAGATGTATTAATCCTTGATAAACAAGTAAATTCAAAAGGTTACAATCCTGCTTTTCCCTTAAATCATAGTGCTTGTACCGGTTGTAAAATTTGCGCCTTGGTTTGCCCTGATATGTGTATTACCGTATATCAATACAAACCCGAAAAAGCGGATTCATTAACTTATTAATTTCTCATTAAATGCAAGAAGTAAAACTAATGAAAGGTAATGAAGCAATGGCTGAAGCTGCAATTAGAGCAGGAGCTGATGCTTATTTTGGTTATCCAATAACTCCACAATCTGAAGTTATTGAATATTTAATGCTGGAAGAACCCCATAACCGAACAGGTATGCAAGTACTTCAGGCAGAAAGTGAATTGGCTGCCATAAATATGGTTTATGGCGCTGGTTCCTGTGGAAAAAAAGCAATGACCTCATCATCAAGCCCAGGCATTAGTTTAAAACTGGAAGGTATTTCTTATATGGCTGGCGCCGAGATTCCTTGCCTTATTGCCAATGTTATGCGTGGAGGACCTGGTTTAGGAACAATTCAACCCGGACAGGCAGATTATTTTCAAGCTGTAAAAGGTGGTGGTCATGGAGATTATAGATTGATCGTTCTGGCACCATCAACAGTACAGGAAATGGCAGACTTTGTTGATCTTGGATTTGAAATGGCATTTAAATATCGAAATCCGGTAATGATCTTATCTGATGGGGCAATCGGACAAATGATGGAAAAAGTATCTTTACCAGAACAAAAGGAAAGACTGACTAATGAAGAGATTATTGAAAAGTATGGTGATTGGGCAACTACAGGTAAACCGGAAACCAGAAACAGAAATATTATTACATCATTAGATCTGGATCCTGAAAAACAGGAAAAACATAATTTCTATTTGCAAAAAAAATACGAAAACATTGAAAACAATGAAATACGCTACGAAGAGATCCAATGTGAAGATGCTGATTATATTATTGTAGCATTTGGAAGCAGTGCCCGGATTAGTCAAAAAGTTGTTCAAATGGGGCGTAAAAAAGGATATAAAATTGGATTGATACGACCAATTACCTTATGGCCTTTTCCAAAAAAGATCATTGCCAAATATGCTGATAAGATAAAAGGGTTTATTTCCATAGAAATGAATGCAGGACAAATGATAGAAGATGTACAATTGGCTGCAAATGGAAAAGTACCTGTCGTTCACTACGGAAGAATGGGTGGTATGATGGCTTCTCCATCGGAAGTATTGAATGCAATAGAAGAAAAATTAATTTCAAAAAACTAAAATGATCACAACAGAAATAACTCCGGAAGAAATTATCAAGAGAGGTAAAATTGTATTTCAGAAAACCAAACTCATGAATGATTGCACACTCAGTTATTGTCCTGGTTGCGGACATGGAGTGGCACACCGTTTGGTTATGGAAGTTGTAGATGAAATGGGTATTGGCTCTGAAACTATTGGTGTTGCACCTGTTGGATGTTCGGTGTTGGCCTATGAATTTATGAATATTGATATGCAGCAGGCTGCTCATGGTAGAGCTCCTGCAGTTGCTACAGGCATCAAAAGAGTTTTTCCTGAAAAATATGTTTTTACTTATCAGGGAGATGGAGACCTTGCAGCAATCGGAACTGCTGAAACCATTCATGCCTGCAACAGAGGAGAAAATATTGTCATTATTTTTGTTAATAATGGTATTTACGGTATGACAGGTGGCCAAATGGCACCAACAACTTTACCTGGCATGATATCATCAACATCACCATACGGACGAGTGGTGGAAACCATGGGGTATCCTTTAAAAATTACGGAAATGGTTGCTACTTTACCGGGTGTTGCTTATGCTACAAGACAAGCAGTTCATGAAGCTAAGTATGTTCGAAAAGCAAAAAGAGCCATTCGAAAAGCATTTGAAAATCAAAGAGATAATAAAG
>JAUVCP010000339.1 GCA_030590765.1 Flavobacteriaceae bacterium
AAGAGATCGATATAGACTTTGTCTGATGATAAATTGAATAAATTGTAGTTGGCTTCTTTGATCCATTGTTTTCTTTGTGCAACAGTAGATCTTTTGATGGTTTCCACCATTTTTATTTTATACGGTTCTGCATACGGTAATTCCATTGTAAAATGTTTAGAGAAAATTGTTAAATAAAAGATTGATACTAATTAAGTAGAAAAACAGATGAGATCTACTCCATTGGACATTTAATATTTTGCAAGATGTTTAAATAGATCATTTAATGCATTGTTATTTATCTCTTATAAGATTCACCAAAGTTAAATCAATTCTTGAAAGAAAACTAAATTGATGTTAAGAAAAAGGATAAAAAATGTAAATTTGCAGTCCAACTAAAAAAGAGAATATGTTTAATAAAAATATAAAATTAGTAATCGCAGTTTTAATTACTGCCTGGGCAGTTTTTGAGTTTACCAAGGGGCACATAATGAATGGAATTTCCATTTTATTATTGGCTGGTATTTTTGTTTTCTTTTACTTTAAAAATGAAATACTATTATTGTCATTTTTAAAATTAAGAAAACAAGATATGGAAGGTACTGCCAAATTATTAGATAGAATTAAAAATCCTTCATCTGCTTTATTGAAAAAACAAGAGGGCTATTATAATTTTTTAAGAGGAATTACTTTATCACAAACCAATTTAACTTTAGCGGGAAGGCATTTTAAAAAAGCTTTAGACCTTGGCCTTTCTATGGATCATGATAAAGCAATGGCAAAACTACAATTGGCTGGTATTGCCATGACCAAACGAAGAAAACGTGAAGCCACTAATTTGATTGCAGAAGCTAAAAAATTGGATAAACATGGTATGTTAACCGATCAGATCAGAATGGTAAAGCAGCAAATGAAAAAGATATAAGGGTTATATTAAGAGCTTGGGAAGCAAATAATTAATTCTGAATTGAATAAGGGATCTAAAAAGATATTAGAATACTATAAAATTGTTTGTCTCATTTTTATTTGTTCATTTTTTTAGTGACAAAAAAACGAACCAAAAAAGTCATGGCTTACAATAATTTAACAACCTAAATTTCATAAAACCAAAGTGCAGCAGAGTGATTTTCGAGCACAGCTCTCAACTTCTCTGTTTTACTAAGGTTTTATTTCCTTTAGAACATCAAATTCTTGAAGGCCAACCTTTTTCCTATATCATGTTTTTAGAAAGTTGTAAATTCTTTTAATTCGTAATCCTTATTATGTTGTATTCAACATCTTTATTGACTCCTTTAATAATTCATCCTATCAGTGATCGATGCAAAGCAAAATCCTTCTTTAGGTAAAGATTTTTTGGTTCGTTTTCATCTTTGAATATAGAACGTATTATGGATGGATGAATAAAACAGAACATATCCCATAAAATTAATCTGAAAAAAATCTAGTCAGATTTAAAATTTAATTTTTTACCTAAATACATCAATTTATTACCAGATTCAATAGATAGTTGTTCACTTCTGGATGGGATGATCTGTATTTTATTCTGGTTATTTTTAATAAAAAGAGGTACAGCTTTTAATTCATTATTTATTGATTTTAACAAATCTAAGTATTGTTCTTTAGAGGTAATTTCTACTTCATTGATATTTGGATAGTCTCTAACTACTTCACTAATGTTTATAAAATCATCTGTTTGAGAGAATAATACATTTTCCGGACTGTTGGAAGGATCAAGCATTTCAGCAGAGCTGATCAAACGTAAAGCTCCTTCTTCACCAAAATAAGGCCCTAATTTTTCAATAGCATATTTGTTAATGGTATTACTTCCTGTTAAAGCCATTAAATAACCTATATCATTCAATTCAATATTTTCCATCAGATCGTCTGAATAAATATCACATTTAATAGCTTCTAAATTGTCTTTTTTTGCAGATGTAATATGATTTGGATTGCTGTCAATTAAAGCAACTCGTCGCCCATTTTCTTTAAGATAGGTTGCAATTAATCTGGCTGGTAATGAAGCACCTATGATTAAGATTCCTTCTGACTTTTTTAATAAAACCTTGGTTAATCGTGCAAATAAGCGAGCAGTTGTAGCATTTAGTAATACGGTGCCTAATACGATCATAAATACCAGAGGAGTAATATAATTTGCATTTTCAACTCCCTGCATGGTTAATTTTAATCCAAATAAGGAGGCAATACCGGCAGCTACTATTCCGCGTGGTCCAACCCAACTGATAAAGATCTTTTCGTTGATTTTTAAATTACTGTTATTGGTGCTGGCAAATACTCCTAATGGTCTTACAATAAGAACTACAATTACAAATAATACGAAAGACCTCCAGTTAAGGATCAATTCCAGGTCAGATATATTGATATTGGCAGAAAGTAGGATAAAAAGAATGGATATCAATAAAATACTAATGGTTTCTTTAAAATATAGCACTTCTTTTAAGGCATCTATATTCTTGTTACCCAATACCATGCCCATAATTACAACTGCCAGTAATCCGCTTTCATGAGCGAATAGATCTGCTAATACAAAAACTCCTAAAACCAAAGCCAATACAATTGCATTTAATAGATAATGTGGGATCATTTTTTGCTTTAATGCCATGGCAAAAGCATAAGCAGAAGTAAAACCAATAGAAAAACCAATGATAATAATTTTTCCAAATTCTATTAGTGTATCTTGTGTGTATCTCATACCATGATCACTACCCACGCTAATAAATTCATAAACCAATACAGCTACTAATGCTCCGATAGGGTCAATCAAAATGCCCTCCCATTTTAATATGGTGGAAATATCTTTTTTAATCGCTAAATTTCGGAGAATAGGTGTGATAACTGTAGGTCCGGTTACAATAATTAAAGCTGAAAATAAAAACGATAATGACCAATTTAAACCGATCACATAATGTGCTGCCACACCAGCTGTGATTAAAGTAATGAAAGAACCTAAAGTAATCAGTTTATATATTACCGGTCCAACACTTTTGATCTCTTCTTTTTTTAAGGTTAATCCACCCTCAAATAAAATTAAAGCAATAGAAAGAGATACGAAGTTAAATAGTCTTTCTCCCGGGAAGAGCCCTATTTCTCCATTCCATAGAGGTTCTATCCATTTATTGCCATCTCCAGAAAACAAAGTAGAAATCGGGCCAACAAATAATCCTATAAGTATCAAAGGCAGAATTGCAGGAATTTTTAGTTTCCATGCAAACCATTGTGCTAAAATTCCTAAAATTATAATTCCGGCAAGTTCTAACATAAATAAACAGTATTTAAAGTACTAAAATAGTATTTTTTTGGATATGGATAATAATTCATCCTTCTTAAT
>JAUVCP010000168.1 GCA_030590765.1 Flavobacteriaceae bacterium
AAAAGGGAAAACCCTTATATTTTCGCCTAAATTACAGATAAGAACAGAAGAGATCAAAGAGGTGATTGTTAAGGATGACAGAGACAAGGCAGAAGGTATCACAAAAATTAAAAAAGAGACCATAAAAATACTTCCAGGTGCAAATCAGGGAATTGAGAGCGTTTTAAAAACCCTTCCTGGCGTTAATTTCAACAATGAACTTAGTACACAATACAATGTAAGAGGTGGAAGTTTTGAAGAAAATTTAATCTACATCAATGGTATTGAAGTTTACCGACCCTTTTTGATAAGATCCGGACAACAGGAAGGCTTAAGCTTTGTAAACCCAAATCTTTCAGAAAAAGTGGAATTTTCAGCTGGTGGGTTTCAGGCAAAATACGGTGATAAATTATCTTCTGTTTTAGATATTACCTATCGCAAACCAAGCCAGTTTGGAGTTGCAATTGAAGCAAGTTTGATTGGTGCTTCTGCTACTATTGAAGGCACCTCAAAGGATCAAAAATTTAAAGCTCTTGTTGGGGCAAGGTATCGTAACAACAGCTTATTTTTAAATAATAACGATATCAATTCAAATTTCAATCCTAGTTTTACAGATATACAAACCTACCTTTCCTATGATTTTACAAATAGGTTTGCTTTAGAGTTTCTGGGAAGTTTTTCTTTAAATAATTATGATTTTGAGCCAATTTCCCGTCAGACTAATTTTGGTACTATAATTAATCCTGTTGCACTGGTTGTACATTATGAAGGAAAAGAAATTGATCGCTATCAGACCCTATTTGGCGCTTTAAAAGGAATCTATAAAATAAATAATGATTTTACATTAAGTTTAACTACATCTACTTATAATACTCAGGAACAGGAACATTATGATATTAAAGCATCTTACGGTATTGGAGAGGTGAATTCTGATTTTGGATCAGATAATTTTGGTAATGTTGATTTTGTTCAGGCAATAGGTTCTCAGTTAGATCATGCAAGGAATGACCTAGAAGCACAAATAAGTAATATCAATTTAAAAACTACTTTAAGAAAAAACACAAACCTTTTTGAAATAGGCTTCAAATACCAACACGAAAATATTAAAGATAAGATCATTGAATGGCAAGTGATCGATTCTGCTGGTTTTTCCATACGGCCACCCTATTTACTTCCTAAAAATGATCAGCCTTACGAACCATATACAGGCCCTATTGTGCCCTATAGCAATGTTCGTGCTATTAACAATGTGAATGTTGATCGATTTTCCGGATTTGCACAATGGAATAGAAAAACCAGTTTAAATGATCATTTGGTTTGGTTTAACCTTGGTTTAAGAGCTCAATACTGGAATATTAGTGGTGAAGGACTTACTGCAAATAACCAAATTACCATTAGTCCCAGAGCACAGATTTCTATAAAACCCAATTGGGATAAGGATATGATGTTTAGAATTTCAGGAGGTTATTACCATCAGCCTCCTTTTTACAGAGAACTACGTGATTCCCTTGGCATCGTGCATCCCGAAGTAAAGGCCCAAAAATCTATTCATTTTGTAATTGGAAATGATTACAGTTTTAAAATGTGGGAAAGACCTTTTAAACTGGTGAGTGAGGCTTACTATAAAAGTTTGACCGATGTAAATCCTTTTACCATAGATAACGTAAAGATCAGATACCGAGCAAAGAATAATGCTATTGCCTATGCCACAGGTTTTGATGTTAGATTGAATGGTGAATTTGTCCCTGGAACAGAATCCTGGTTTAGTTTTGGTTATTTACTTACCAAAGAAAATATTGATAATAGAGGTTACATTTCCCGCCCAACAGATCAGCGATTGAAATTTGCAATTTTATTTCAGGATTATGTTCCGAGCATCCCAAATTTAAAGATGTATTTGAATTTGGTCTATAATACAGGTGTTCCCGGAGGTTCTCCTTCCTATGCAGATCCTTATCTGTTTCAAAACAGATTGAAAGATTATTTCAGATCAGACATTGGCATTTCTTATGTGTTTAAAGATTTTCAAAATCCTTCTAATAAAAAATGGTTAGAAAAATTCAAAGAATTATCCACCGGAATTGAATTATTCAATATGTTTGATGTGCAGAACAGCATCACCAATACCTGGGTAAAAGATATTTCTTCTAATCATTCTATCGCCATTCCCAACTACCTTAGCGGAAGAATTTTAAATGTAAAAGTCGCTATGAGATTTTAAATGTTTTTCAGAATACTAACAAGATCTGTTAATTTATTTATCAAATAGTCTGGTGATTCATTAGCTAATATTTTTTCATCACGATAACCATAAGTTACAGCACAGGTCTTTACTCCTGCCCTTTTACCAGCATGTATATCATGCGTTGAATCACCAACCATCACGGTGTTTCCTGGTTTAACATTCAATTCTCTTAAGATATAATTTATACCCTCCTCACTTGGTTTTCTTTTGTATTTTGATTCATCAGCACCTTGTATAGTATCAAAATAGGAATTTAGATCTAAACCAATGATTACTTTATCAGTAAGATTCTGTGGTTTATTACTATAAATAGCCATTTTAAAATCTGACAATTGGTTTAATGTTTCAAGAACATCTTCATAAGGCCTTGTTTTTGTTATAAGATTCTTTGAATAGTATTCCTGAAATATTTTCAATGCATTTGCTAATACTATCTCATCTGAAACATCAATTAAGGCCAGCTCAATCAATTTTTTAACACCACTTCCAATCATTTTCTGAACTTCTGGAACACTTACAGTATCTCGATTCATTTTAACTAATACGTGATTTACCCCATCAGCAATATCAAAAATGGAATTTACAATGGTTCCGTCCAGATCAAAAATGATCAATTCAATTTTTTTATTTGTCATTTTTTCTAATAATAATTTTAATTATGAACATGTAAGACAATGCTTTCTTCATTTCAAATAAAATACAATTACTACCTATTTAAGTTTGTCAATTTGCTCGCAGTCGAGAATAATATGTGTAAAGAGAAGATCTAGACTGCACTTGACCAGATAGTTAGAAATGAAAATAAGCGAATGTAATATTCCCATTTTTAAGACAAAGCTAAAATAGACTTTTTTAATTTTAAAACATACTTCAATTTGATGCAAATTATGAATGATAAACCTATAGAATTATGGTAGGTATTAATTTTTATTCTGCTCCTCATTTTAAACCTTTTCATATCTTTATAGTCTTAATCAGAAATAGTTTTTATTAGTGACTGAGGAAAATGCTTTTATTGAGGAATTAAAAGATCCGAAAACGCAAGAGAAAGCGTATCGTGAGTTGATGTCACTTTACAAAGAACGTTTATATTGGCATATTCGAAAAATTGTACTTATTCATGATGATGCTGATGATGTGCTTCAAAATACATTTTTAAAAATATTCAACAATATTAGCAAGTTTAAAGGAGATAGTAAACTTTATTCATGGATGTATAGAATTGCAACAAACGAATCCTTAACACATCTAAAGAAAAAAGCCAGTTTAAATAAAATTGACAATGAAACGCTTCAAAATCAATTGGTGGAAAAACTGGAAGCAGATGTTTATTTTGATGGTGATGAAATTCAATTTAAATTACAAAAAGCTTTGGCTACCTTACCTAAAAAGCAGAAACTAGTCTTTAATATGAAGTATTTTGATCATATGAAATATGATGACATTTCTGAAATATTGGAAACATCGGTTGGAGCATTAAAAGCCTCTTATCATCACGCACGAAAAAAGATTGAAGCTTATTTAACTGAAGAATAAACCTTTTACAAGAAAATTGGTCTAATAATTAAATGAAGAACAAAAATAAAGACATATTAAAAAATATAAATGAATCAGGATTTAAAATCCCTGACAAGTATTTTGGGCAATTTGAAAAAGAGATGCAAAATAATATAAAACCCTTACCCACAGGATTTAAAGTGCCAGATGATTATTTCAAAAATTTTGAAGAAAATTTTAACAAAGAAGATCAGCTGACATCTATTAGTTCTATTAGAACTCCCGGGTTTAAAACTCCCGATAATTATTTTGAAAATATTGATTCAGTAGGAGATTCAATATCTAAAAAAAGTAAAGTTATCCCATTAAATAGATCATCATTTATTAAAATGGCTGGCTTAGCGATCGCTGCATCTCTATTATTGTTTTTTAGTATTTCCAGATTTAATACAAATAATGATCCTATAGATTATGTTGCAGATAATGAAATAGAGGCTTGGCTGGAAGAGGGTCTTGTTTCTTTTAATACTTATGATATTGAAGATATTTTTAGCGATGAGGATCTGAATTTAATTGCAGAAGAATCCGATGAGGTTACCAATTATTTAAAATATACGGATATTGAAGTCTTATTACTTGAAAATTAATATTATGCAAAAACTGATATACACATTACTAGTTTTTTTTATCACTTTAAACATGGTTGTTGCACAACAGCATGGAAAAAGAGAAAGATTAAAAGCCTATAAAACATCCTATTTAACCGATCAATTGGATCTGTCTTCAAAGGAAGCCGAGAAATTCTGGCCAATTTATAACGCCTATGAAAAAGAATATTTCCAACTCAAAATAAATAAAATGAGTGAAATGAGAAATATAATAAAAGAACAAGGTGGTTTTGAAGCACTTAGTGAAGATGAAGCAAATCAATTGCTTATAAAACTATCAAAAAATGAGCAGGCTATTTTGGATGCGAAAAAGATGCTTTACAGAAAATTAAAAGATATTATTCCTGCAAAAAAGATTCTATTGCTTAACAAAGCAGAACATGATTTTAATCGAAAACTATTATCCGATTATCGTAACAAAAAACATATGGATAAAAATAAATAAGCATATATCTTATTCATTTTCAAGCATTTTCTTATATTTTTGCAAATTAGCCTGAGTCTCTTTATCTAATTCCGGCTCTTCAATATCTGTATATTTTTTAAGGGTCTCTAAAATGGTTTCAGCAACCAGCAATCTGGAAGTTTTTTTATCATCTGAAGGAATAATATACCAGGGAGCATCTTCTGTAAAAGTTCTGTTTAAAAGATCTTCATAACAGTCCATATATTTACTCCAAAGCTTTCTTTCTTTTAGATCACCTCCTGAAAATTTCCAGTTTTTCTCTTCTAATTCAATTCTTCTTAGCAATCGGTTTTTTTGTTCTTCTTTTGAAATATTCAAAAAGAACTTTAAAATAATAGTTCCATTATCTGCTAAATATTCCTCAAAATTATTGATCTGATCCATTCGTTTGTGATAAAAAGTATCATCCAATTGATCAACATATTGAATAGAAGGAATATTCTCACCCAAAATATATTCGGGATGTACTCTGGTTACCAATACATTTTCATAATGTGTTCTGTTAAAAATTGCAAAAGTTCCTCTTTCGGGCAGTACCAAAATATGTCTCCATAAATAATCATGTTCAAGTTCTGTTTTTGATGGAGTTTTAAAACTATGAACATTTATACCACGAGTATTAAAACTTTTAAAAACCTCACGTACCAAACTGTCTTTTCCGGAAGTATCCATCCCCTGAAAACAGATCAAAACACTGTATTTGCCATGGGCATACATTTTATTTTGAATCTTACTTATCTTTTTACTTATTTTCTTTAGTTTATCTTTTGCAGCATCATCGACCTTTAAAGTTT
>JAUVCP010000072.1 GCA_030590765.1 Flavobacteriaceae bacterium
TTTTTCTTTAGCCTCATTACCTGAAATTGCTATCTCATAAAAATCACCAAGAAAACAGGAATAAAGGGATAACCAATTAGAAGCTCCGGCTGCATATGTCATGGCATTCTCCTTGATATTATTCAACATAATTTTAGCATTATTACTGTAATTCTTGTTTTCATAATAATGCCCCAGTTTAAAAAGATTATTTGCCATTATGGAGTTGGATGACGAAATTACATTATCATCAATCTCAATTTTCCTGGAGATCAGTTCAATATCTTTATCAGAGGTAAAGAAGAACATTTTACTTTGATCATCATAAAAATGATCAAAACAATAATCAGTTAATTGTTTTGCCTGTATCAACCAGTTTTCATCAAAAGTAGCTTCATATAAACTAATATAAGCATCAATTGTAGTAGCATAATCTTCTAAATAAGCTTCAATATTACTTTTTCCATTTTTAAAATTTCGATACAGACCTCCATCTTCTTTACCTTGTTTATGACTGATAAAATAAGCATTTTTTAATGCAATTTTTAAAAAGTGTTCTTCGTTAAAAACAGTATAAGCGTTTACATAAGCTTTTAACATCAATGCGTTCCATGATGTTAAAGTTTTGTCATCTAAACGGGGACGGTTTCGTTTCTCTCTTTCTTTAAGTAGAATTTTCTTCCACTGGATGATTTTCTTAGATAAATTTTCTTCTGAAATGTTATTCTTTTTTGCAAAATCCTTGCCGGAAGCGTTACGGATCAAATTGTACTTGTCCTTTTCCCATTTACCAAAAAGATTTACATTATAGTATTTCGAAAATAATTCAAAATCAGATTTGATGATCTTTTGCAATTCTTCTTTCGTCCAAACATAAAATGCCCCTTCTTCCAGTTCTTGATCTTCTGTTAAACTATCTGCATCAAGTGATGAGTAAAAAGCTCCTGATTCATTATATAATTCTCTTTCAATAAATTGTGTTGTTTCAAATACTACTTGTTTGTACAGCGGATTTTTGGTTGCTAAATATGCGTTGGAATATAGTGAGATCAATTGTGCATTGTCATATAACATTTTTTCAAAATGTGGAATATGCCAGTGATCATCAACAGAGTATCTCGCAAATCCACCACCTATCTGGTCATTAATTCCGCCATAAGCCATTTTTGTTAAAGTGGTATTTACATAATTGCTAATCATTGTATCATTATTTTGGATACCATATCGCAATAGGAATTGGATATTATTGGGCATAGGAAACTTGGGAGCACCCATTCTTCCGCCATTTTTAAGATCCATGGATGGAAGCCATTTTTGAACTGCAGATTGTAATTCGTCAACAGTAAAATTAGCAGCATCTGTTTTTAGGGTAATCAAATCAGACTGCTGAATACCTTCTGTTAATTTCTGGGCATGTTCTTCAACTTTAGCAGGATCATTTTTATACAGATCAGAAATTTGTGTCAGTACTTTCATCCAGCTATCTTTTGGAAAATAAGTACCTCCCCAAAAGGGTCTTCCATCAGGTAAGGCAATAGCGTTTAAAGGCCAGCCACCTCTTCCTGTAATCAATTGAACTGCACTCATATAAATTTGATCTACATCGGGTCTTTCTTCACGGTCAACTTTTACATTGATAAAATGCTCATTCATAATTGCTGCCACCGTAGAGTCTTCAAAACTTTCATGTTCCATCACATGGCACCAGTGACAAGCAGCATAGCCAATAGAAATAAGAAGTAATTTGTTTTCCTTTTTGGCTAACTCCAGTGTTTCTTTATTCCATGCATGCCAGTTAACAGGGTTGTGGGCATGTTGCAATAAATATGGACTTGTTTCATGAATTAGTTCATTTGTATATTTATGCTGGCTTGACATTTGATTTTTTGTTTGGCTTTTACAGCTGAAAATAATTGTAGTGATAATGAGTAGGAATATAAACTTATGCATTGCTATTTTTTTTCAAATATAACACGATATAGCTTATAAAATAAAATACCCGGTATAAAACCGGGCTTAGAATTAATCTTTTACTTCAAAGGTAATCTTGACATTGACGCGGTAAGATACAATTTCACCATCTTCAACAACTGCACTTTGTGAATCTACAAATACAGATTTGATTCCTTTTACAGATTTACTGGCATGTTTAACGGCATTTCTAGCTGCATCTTCCCAACTTTTAGAAGAATTTGCTAATACTTCAATTACTTTTAATACTGACATAATTCATGGGTTTTAGGTTAAAAACTTAATATACAAAATTTTAACCAAAAAAGTGTTTGAAAAATGTTAAAAATAGCTTTAAAAGCTATTAAAAGTCTATTTGAAAACGAACCTCAAAAATATTTAAATTACCATGTCCTATATCTTTTTTGTCAATATCTGTCCATACATAATTAAACATGATTCTGGTTGCTGAATTTAAATACCAGTTGGTTCCAAAAGAAATATCACCTTGTTCTCCACCGTATATATCTTTGCTATTTAGGTCAGTATGTGTGTATCGTAAGGCCAGTTCCCATGCTCCTGTACCACCATTCATAAAGATTTTCTTAGGTTTTAATCTTCCAAAAGTAGCATATGAGTTTTTATAAGGTCGGTGTTCACCAGTTAAAAAATAACTTATTTGTCCGTAATAATTATTAAAGTTATAAGTTTCTGAAAAGTCTGGTAGATCTTGTTTTACCGATGATCCTAAATATTCGCCTTGAAAAGTAAAAGGACCGGAAGTGAAAGCAGTTTCAAAATTTATAATGTTAATCGTTTCAACGCCTTCTATATTTCCGGTAGAAATATACTTATTTGCTAAGTGAGATTTAGGTCTTACAGATATTTCATACTCATCTTTGTCTGGTTTTCTGTAGCTATAACTAAATCCAAAATGTAATAATTGTTCTTTTTCAGTATTATTTATTGCTAAAGTGGTAATTCTAGAAGTCCAGGCTACATCTCTTGCAGCTTCTTTGTCATTTCCAAATCCATCTGCATTTCTAAATACTCCTGTTTGAATGGATAGTTTATTATTAAAAAAATCATTCATCAATAATATACCATTGTTTCTTTCATTTGCTAGATCAGCCGGAATAGCTCTTTCCATAAAGGTGATGTATTTACTGCTGGTCAATGCATCAAAACGTAAAGGTTCTTTCATGTGTCCTACACGAACTCTTCCAATAACGGGTATATTTTTAACACCTATATATGCATCTTTCAGTCTTGCAGCTCCACCGGCATAATCCATCTGTAGTTTAAACTCTACAGTTTTATACAATACTCCTGAAAAGAAGAATCTCAATCGTCTAAATTCAGTACCATCTTTACTGTCTAATTCTCTAAAAGCTGCATCCAAATCAGCATCTTGTGAAAAATATGCATGATCAAGATGAATTCTACCTCCAAACTTTAACTTAAAATTTTTATCCTTACTTTCCACCTTGGTTCCATTATCCCATTTAATGGTAAAAGGATTTTCTTCTTTTTCCTGTGAAATCATTTTTGTTGACCAAAAACCTATGATTACACTTACTATAAAGAATCTTAACATTGTTAATTTAATTTATTGATTAGTTGTTATGTAACAAAATTACCTTTTTATTCTAAAGATGAGTTAACTTAATATTATATATTTTTAGCAAATGGTAACACTATGTTAACATTAGTGTCTTCAATGTGTTATAGATTTGCCAAAAAAAAAAGAGTACTATGGGAGATCCTTACATATTAATGCTTGTGGCACTAACTGTTTTAGCATTCATTGATCTTGTGGTTGGAGTTAGTAATGATGCAGTTAACTTTTTAAATTCTGCTATTGGTTCAAAAGCTATATCTATTAAAAAAATTATGATCATAGCCAGCATTGGTGTTGCAATTGGAGCGATAACATCCAGTGGTATGATGGAAGTTGCCAGGAAAGGAATCTTTGTACCTAAAGAATTCTATTTCAATGAAATAATGTATATTTTTATGGCGGTAATGATTACTGATATATTGCTTTTAGATGTGTTTAATTCATTAGGAATGCCTACTTCAACTACGGTATCCATTGTATTTGAATTGCTTGGTGCAGCTGTAGCAATTTCATTGATAAAGATCTCAGCAACTGATGGTGAGACCATTAATGACATATGGAAATACATCAATTCCGAAAAAGCAATGCAAATTATATTTGGAATCCTGCTTTCGGTCGTCGTCGCATTTTCCATTGGAGCTTTAGTTCAGTACATATCCAGATTGATCTACTCTTTTGACATCGCAAAAAGGCCTGCCTATATAAGTGCTTTATTTGGTGGCTTTGCAATTACTGCAATCACATATTTTATCTTTATCAAAGGGTTAAAAGGAACTCCATATTATAAAGATGTACAGCATTTAATTGAGGGGAGAACTGTTCAAATTATGGGGATAAGCTTTATTTTATGGACACTCATTTCTCAAATTTTGATCAAAGCATTTAATTTTAATATACTAAAGTTAATTATTGGAATTGGTACTTTTTCTTTAGCAATGGCCTTTTCAGGAAATGATCTTGTAAACTTTATTGGTGTGCCTATTGCTGCATTGAATTCTTATGAAGCCTGGCATGGTTCAGGTATTCCAGCCGATGAATTTACTATGGGTATTTTAGGTAAAAAAGTACCTGCTAATACACTTTTGTTATTGCTTGCAGGAGGTATAATGGTTGTGACTTTGTGGTTTTCAAAAAAAGCAAAGGCTGTTATTGAAACGGGTATTAATTTATCAAGACAAGGGGAAGGACATGAGAAATTTCAACCAAATCCTTTGTCAAGAGTAGTTGTAAGAGCCGCTATGGGTATTAATTACGGCGTGCTATATATTGTACCAAAGAATATAATTGAATTTATTGATTCAAAATTTAAAAAACCGGTGGTTAAATTACCCAAATCAAAGTCATTTGAAATGCCAGCTTTTGATATGGTAAGAGCCTCTGTAAATTTAATTGTTGCAGGTATTTTAATATCTATAGGTACTTCATTAAAACTACCATTATCTACCACTTATGTAACCTTTATGGTGGCAATGGGTACTTCACTTGCAGATAGAGCCTGGGGTAGGGAAAGTGCGGTTTACCGTGTTGCTGGTGTGATCAATGTAATTGGCGGATGGTTTTTAACCGCTTTTGTAGCATTTATTGCAGCCGCAACTGCTGCCTATTTGATAAGTCTAGGGGGTATTTTAATGGTGGCAATTTTATTGATGGTTGTTGTTGGATTGATGTTAAGAAGTTCGATAAAATTCCAGAAAAACACTAAAGAGAAAAGAAAACAAAGACATATTGAACGAGCTGAATTAATTACGATCAACGGTGTAATTGAAGAAACATCTGATCATATTTCTCAGGTGGTAAGAAGGGTAAATAAGCTTTATTCAAATGTTGTAGATGATTTGTCAAGACATGATCTTAACAAACTAAAGAAAAACGACAAACAAATCAGTAAATTAAACGATGAGGTAAATGATCTTAAGGACGAAGCATTTTATTTTATCAAATCTTTAGATGATTCATCTGTGGAGGCTAGTAGATTTTATTTATTGGTTCTTGGTTATTTGCAGGATATTTCACAATCAATAAGTTATATATCAAAGGCAAGCTTTAAACATGTAAATAATAACCATAAAAATCTGAAGAAAGGTCAGGTTAAGGACTTGAAAGTTATTTCTGTTGAGTTAGCTGATATTTTAACAGATATTGAGCATATTTTTGAATCACGTGAATTTGATAGTCTAAATTTCGTATTGTCAAAAAAACAACATTTATTTAGTTATGTTTCTCATTCTGTTGAAAAACAGATTAATAGAATACGTACGGAGGAGAGTAGTGCAAAAAATTCAACTCTGTATTTTGGTAACTTATTGGAAACAAAAGACCTGATTAATGCAATTATGAGTCTTGTTGAATTGTATCAGGAATTTCATTTGAATATGAAAAAAGCAAAAATTGATATTTAAAATGAATTCTTAATAATATTAAAGATCCTGCTAAGAATTATTTTACAGGATCTTTTTTATGTTTATTAGTTAAATAAAGGCTTGTATTTATTCCAATTTGCATAAATGAGTATTACGTTTAGAATAGTAACTAAAGCGGCAGGAGCTATCCCTCCAGGAGCTAGTTTTAAATGAAACAATACCATATTCACTGCAACAGGAGCCAATAAAACTAATGCAAACGCCACCCATTTATTAGAAACAAGTAAAAGTCCTACAATAACTTCTACAAGACCAATTAAGGGGAACATATAGCCAGTATTTGCTAACGCGCCCATAAAATTACCAGCAAGATCAGGAAGATCTGGAGTTGGCATAAATCCAATAAATTTATTTGCACCGAAAATAATAAGAATAAGCCCTAAAACAATACGAAGAGCCATAGTTACTTTTGAATTCATAATAGATTTTTTTGATTAATATTAAACTGTTTGACGAACAAGGTACCAAATTATTACATAGTGTAACTTAAATCACCGACAGTTTGTCAAATTTTATGTCATTTTGCAGCGTGAAATTGATTGGCACATATATTGCTAATTACTTGTAAAATAAATAAGAATTTAAATATTATAAATATGACTGAGTTATTAACTAAAGAAACTTTTTTAAAGAAAGTTTTTAATTACGAAAAGAACAAAGAGTGGAAATTTGAAGGAGATAAGCCTTGTATCATTGATTTTTATGCAGATTGGTGTGGTCCATGTAAAATGGTTGCTCCTGTTTTAGAAGAACTTTCTGAAGAGTATAAAGGAAAAGTGGATATATATAAGGTGGATACTGAGGCAGAACAGGAATTAGCTGCTGCTTTTGGTATTAGAAGTATTCCTTCTATGTTATTTTGCCCTACTGATGTAGACCCTCAAATGGCACAGGGAGCTTTACCAAAACACAATCTTGAACAGGTGATCAAGGATGTTTTAAAAGTAGAAAAATAAGGAGGGGAGATTGCAGAAAGAAAGATATAAAAAATCCTGTCACAATGTTGTGACAGGATTTTTTGCTTATCATTAGAAGCTAAATCAGGCTATTTGCCATTAAATATTCAGCAATCTGAATGGTATTTGTGGCAGCCCCTTTTCTTAAATTATCACTTACTACCCACATATTCAGAGTCTTGGACTTAGATTCATCACGACGTATACGTCCCACAAAAACATCATCATGACCATGAGCATAAATTGGCATTGGATAAGTATTCGTATCTGTATTATCTTTTAAAGTAACACCATCTGCTTCATGTAGCAACTTTCTAATTTCTGAAATATCAAATTCATTTTCAAATTCTACATTGATACTTTCTGAATGACCTCCTACAACTGGTATTCTTACAGCAGTAGCAGTAACAGCAATAGTATTGTCGTTAAATATTTTTTGAGTTTCCCTAACCAGTTTCATTTCTTCTTTGGTATATCCGTTATCTTCAAATACATCACAATGTGGCAAAGCATTTCTGTGAATTGGATAAGGGTACGCCATTTCTCCTTTGATGCCGGCATATTCATTTTCTAATTGTTGAACTGCTTTAACACCTGTGCCGGTAATAGATTGGTAGGTAGAAATAACCAGTCTTTTTATCCTGTATCTTTTATGAAGTGGAGCCAAGGCTACCACCATTTGTATGGTAGAACAATTTGGATTGGCAATGATCTTGTCTTCTTTCGTCAATTCAATGGCATTAATTTCTGGTACGATCAATTTTTTACTTGCATCCATACGCCATGCTGATGAATTGTCAACAACTGTAGTTCCGGCAGCTGCAAATTTTGGAGCCCATTCCAGCGAAGTGTCTCCACCAGCTGAAAAAACAGCAATATCAGGCTTTTGATCAACAGCATTCTGTAAACCAACAACTGTATATTCTTTTTCTTTATAAGTTATCTTTTTTCCAACTGATCTCTCTGAAGCAACTAATAATAATTCTGTAACCGGAAAATTTCTTTCTTTCAATACTTCTAACATTACATTTCCTACCATTCCGGTAGCACCAACTACTGCTAATTTCATATGTTAATTTTTTTAAAGAACATTCATATAATCATTATTCTGTGCAATTAATATTCTAACAATGAATGTTTCCTTTTTTGATATTTTTAATTTTTAAAGCAGCAAAGATTATAAAATATATTTCAGATAAACCATAAAAAAATTAGTATTTGTTGTTAAATGTTTAAATTTTATCAAAATGTATTGATTTATTTGAGAATTTAACGATTTGAATAGTCGCTCCAAAATAGTCTGATTTGATATGTTTAAATTTATCGTACTTTTGCAGCTCCTTAAAAATGACGGGATTAATTAGAGAATATGGAATTGAAAAGTAAGAATAGAATAGAATTAATGGCTCCTGCTGGTAATTTTGAATCTTTACAGGCTGCATTAGATAATGGTGCGGATTCAATATATTTTGGAGTAGAGCAGTTGAATATGAGGGCAAGAGCATCCATTAATTTTACCCTAGAAGATCTTCCTGAAATTGCTAAACGATGTTCCGAAAAGAATGTCAGAACTTATCTTACTTTGAATACTATTATTTATGA
>JAUVCP010000361.1 GCA_030590765.1 Flavobacteriaceae bacterium
CAGTAGTAATGGCAATTGCCATTCCAGGGATATGCCATTCATCTAAAGATTTTTGGTAATACTTATCCAGAATTTCTAACTGTTCTTTGGTTTGAGAAAAACCAATTATTGAAAATAGAACAGTAAACAGTAGAGGAAATAAACGTTTCATATAAGTTATATTAGAGTTTGAGATATAGCTTTAAAATAAAGAAAAAGCTTACTCATACAAAGTAAGTCAATTATTTATACATCAAATATTTCTTTCTTATTTTTTTAAAATCTTCAACATCTTTTTGCCAGGTAGCTCTTATTTCTTTAGCTGTCATTCCTGATTCTATTTGTTGTTGAAATTCGAGATTTCCTGCGTGGATGGTAAATGTTTTTCCAAAGAATTTTTGATCCTTAGGTGTTTTATGATAAGCATCAACTATTGCCGAAACATCCACTTTACTTAGTTTTGGCATTTTTGAAAGATCTGCACCATAACATAATTCTCCTTTGAATTTAGGGTTTTTTGAACCAAAATTAGGTTGTGGTGTATAGCTAAAATTTGTTTTTGGAAAAAATGGAGCACCATATCTTTGAAACTGAAATTCAGTCCCTCTCCCTGCATTGATGATTGTTCCTTCAAAAAATCCAAGTCCGGGGTACAAGTTGATAGACTTATCATTGGGCAGATTTGGTGAAGGCCTTATTGATAAATGATACTCACGATCATGTGTGTAGTTTTTTAAAGGGATGACCATTAAATCACATTGAATTCCGTTTTGTAACCATTTTTCACCATTCACCATTTTTGCATATTCACCAATGGTCATTCCGTAAACCAAGGGTATAGGGTGCATACCTACAAAAGACTTATGCTCTGGTTTCAACATCGGACCATCCACAAAATGGCCGTTAGGATTTGGTCTGTCAAGTACAATAACCGGAATATTATTTTCGGCAGCAGCCTCCATTATATTACTCATGGTCGATATATATGTGTAAAAACGCACTCCAACATCCTGAATATCAAAAACTATAATATCGATACCTTCTAACATCTCAGGGGTTGCTTTTCTTGTTTTTCCGTGTAATGAAAGAATTGGTAAACCTGTTTTTACATCAATATCATCCACGATATGTTCGCCGGCATCTGCCTTGCCTCTAAAACCATGTTCAGGAGCAAAAACCTTTACAATATTTATATGATGGAATAACAAGGTGTCAACTAAATGAACAAAACGACTTTCTACTTTTGACTTTTGACTTGCTTTGCCGGCAGGCAGACTTTTAACTTCAATAACGGTTGTCTGGTTGGCAACAACTGCCACTTTTTTATTTTTTAACAGTGGCAAATATTTTTCTGTTTGATTTGCAGCTGTGATGATGGGCTTTGTTTTTACCTTTATAACATTACTTGCAATTTGCGTATTTATTTTTGTTTTATTTCTATTCTCTATACAGGAAGTTGATCCAAGTATAAAAACAAGGACCAATAATTTAGATACTAAAATATAATACTTACTTTTGGACTGGATTAAATATTTCATATACTTTGAATTTCGAATTTTTTATTGCAAAACGGATAATAGCTGCAAAGAAACATAAAAATAGTGTATCTTCTCCTATTATAAAAATTTCAATTCTGGCCATTGCAATTGGTGTTATTGTGATGCTATTTTCGGTTGCAACCGGAGTTGGTTTGCAAAAGAAGATTAAGGAGAAAATATCAGGGTTTAATGGCGATATTCAGATAAGTAAATTTGATGCCAATAATTCAAAAGTGACTATTAATCCTATTAGTAAAGATCAGGATTTTTATCCAGATTTCTCCTAAGTTTCTAATGTTAAAAAAGTTCAGTTTTATGCAACAAAAGCAGGGATCATTAGAACACCTAATGAATTTGAAGGAATTATATTAAAAGGTGTGGATTATGACTATGATTGGTCTTTTTTTAATGAATATCTTATTGCCGGTGATATTCCAAAGATCAATAAAAAAATATCTAATGAAGTATTGATCTCTGATATTACTGCCAAACGTTTAAAATTAAAGGTTGGTGATACCTTTCATATGTTTTTTGTAAAAGACAATCCCAACAAAGCACCCAACTCTCGTAAATTTTTAGTTTCTGGTATTTATAACTCTGGTTTTGAAGAGTTTGACGAAGGTCTTTTAATTGGTGATATAAGACATATCCAAAGAATTAATAAATGGGAAAAAGAAGAGGTTGGTGGTTTTGAAGTCTTTATTGATGATTTTAGCGAATTACGAAAAACAGGATTTGAAGTTTACAATCATATTGATCCATCCTTAAATGCATATACGATATCTGAAAAATTTCCTGCTATATTTGAATGGTTAAAATTATTTGATACCAATATTGTAGTTATTATTGGTATCATGATCTTAATTGCCGGAATCAATATGATCACTGCATTATTGGTTTTGATTCTGGAACGCACTCAAATGATCGGAATTCTAAAAGCAATGGGTAGTAACAACTGGAGCATTCGAAAAATATTTTTATACAATGCTGCATATCTAATTGGCAGAGGTTTGCTATGGGGTAATATTATAGGAATTGGTTTGCTATTGATCCAAAAATATTTTGGTGTTATTTCATTGAACCCCGAAACTTATTATGTTAATCAGGCTCCTGTATTTTTAAGTTTTACACATGTGATTTTAATAAATATAGGAACACTAATTTTATGTTTGGCTATGCTAATTATTCCTTCCATTATTGTTAGTAAAATAAGTCCGGTAAAAGCAATAAAATTTGATTAGTGAGACTTTGGTTTTGATGATTTTGAAATCAACTAGTCGAACTAATCCCGCTTATTAGCTGGATATGTCTTGAATATTTCTTTACTTTGCACCCTGAAAATCAATTCAGCAAATTAAACATTATAATCTTTTTTTTACAATGAAAT
The DNA here is from genome assembly GCA_030590765.1 of Flavobacteriaceae bacterium. Lineage (GTDB taxonomy): Bacteria > Bacteroidota > Bacteroidia > Flavobacteriales > Flavobacteriaceae > Lutimonas. The sequence goes on from JAUVCP010000361.1 coordinate 2,905, forward strand.
ACGATATTATTATTATTGGTAGTGGGCCAGGAGGTTATGTTACAGCAATTAGAGCTTCTCAACTTGGATTTAAAGTTGCGGTAGTTGAAAAAGA